>JARFPM010000026.1 GCA_030444405.1 Nitrospira sp. | reverse complement strand
GATGACGGTCAGCACTCGGTCTCGAAAGACATGCTGTTCGATCTCGGCATTATTCTGGGCGACCTTGATGAAGGTCCTATTGATCTCGATGCCGGCGTTCCTCAGCAATGGTTGGGTCAATGTGAAGGCCAGGCCGCCTGTCCATGCCGGATTGAATAAAAATCCCCTGGCGCGATCTGCGTTCACACTACTTCTTGCAGGGCTATAATTCACGTCGAAATTGCCGCCGGTAATGAGGTTTGTTGTTGCATCGAAGGTTATGGAACTGTTGCGCTGGTCGAAAACCTGAATCTCATTCAGCACAAATATCGTTGAACCGAACACGGGTCGATTGAGCGGGTTCACAGTCCGGTTAAGTTGGCCGTTGAGGCTCAAGTTGGGGTCGAACTTGGATTGTTCGATGATGATGTCGGCCAACCGGCTTTCTTTGTTGTGACGGCTGATACTGATGTCGAGATTGTTCTGCAGCGCGCGAACCGCCGCATCTGCTAGAGACACGGTTTCACGCCGTTCTGCTGAAATCGGTTGGGTCACATCGAGGCCCCAGCTCTGAGATGGTGACGAGATGCACCACAAGCCGATGATCACAATGGCTGCGAGACAGCGGTGAGCCGAAGATCTGGCATCCATGGCATTCCTCCTTGATCCACCATACAAACGAGCGCATACTATAATAGGTCTTATGGAGTCTGTCATGAATATTAATATTGTGACTTTTCCTGCAATTGAAAAAGCAGGAGGTCGGTTGCGATGGCTCAGTATTATGAGGAGAGGGGTGTCATGTGCGTTGGCAATCGCGGTACTCTGCACGGGCTCTCTTGCGGTGGCGCAGACAGCATCGGCTGTGCGGTCGCTCGCTGGCGGGGTCGCTCCCCTATTCAAATTGCCAGGGGGTAGTCTGTACATCGACAACCAGGGAACACAGGGTTTTCTCTACACGCCGGGACAAAATTTCCAATCGTACAGCTTTCGAAACCCGACGACGGGGCAGGCATGGAGCGGTGCCGTGATGACATTCGGCCCGCAACTCTCCATTGGGCTTATCCAAGGGGCGAACCAAGTGGGAACTCCGACCGTCCTCCCCCCCCCACCGCGCGAAACATCTCCATTGGCGGAGATTCAACCGACGCTACTTGACGAGATCCCGTAAGGAAGTAAAACACCGTTAGCGCGACGCTGTGCTATCTCACTGAGCTTCGTCAATCGTCACCCGCTGTGGGTTGAGTGACCGAAGTTTCCATATCCAACCTTCTTTACATTTGACGAATGACGACTGACGGAAGGTCCATTGCGAACGGTTGGCAGCATTTCACGGTTCATACGCCAGCTGCCACGTCACTGCCAATACATATCGAGCCACGGTTTTTAGGATTTCCGGATCGATGGTGTCGGCGGTGTCACTGGGTTGATGAAAGTGGGGATGTACTCCGCCACTTACCACAGTCACTGTCGGCACGCCGGCTTCCTTAAACGGAACGTGATCGCCTCCGGGGAAGAATCCATATAGATCAAGTTTCTTGGTGATGCCCGCCGTCTTCCCGGCCTCCAATGGGACATCCTTTTCTAGTCCTGTCACGCCTACGGTGAGCCGTCCGTTTCCAATGCCTGCGTGGTCGATGTTGATCATGGTCTTGATTGAGTTGAGCGGAACGATGGGCCGCGACGTATAAAGGCGTGAGCCGAGTAAGTCACGTTCCTCGCCGCTGAATGAGACAAAGAGGATCGTTCGGGAGGGCCGCACCTCAAGTCTTGCAAGCGCCCGTGCTACCTCTAAGACGACTGCTGTTCCGGAGGCGTTGTCATCCGCGCCGGGAAAGAGAATCCCTCCCGGACGACCGAAGTGGTCTCGATGGGCTCCGATGATCACCGTCTCTGTTCCGGTTCCGGGAAGCATTCCTATCATATTGACTAAGATCCCATCCTCAACCGTCGTCTTCCACTGCAGGAGTGCAACGTGGTTCGTTTGTGCGGCTTGTGGTGCAGGAGCCTGGTTCAGCCGTTCTTGAAGAAGGCGAAGACGATCAGAAGGTGTGCCGTCTTGGTCGGCGAGAATACGTGCTGCCTGTTCTGTGCTGATCCAAGCACCGGGGATAGCTTCGTCAAGGGGCAGTTGCCCGTAAAAGGCGCTGGGGCTACCGGTTACGCCGCGGCGGATTTCATAGGGGTGGAGAATGGGTCCGGTCGCCGTCAGATAGCCGATCGCTCCACGTTCTCGTGCAAAACGAACTTTGTCGGCGTGGCTGACGGGTCGTGGGTAGTGTTCCGGCTTGCCCCGCAGAAACAGCACGATGCAATTATTCACGTCGACGCCCGCATAGTCATCGAGTCCTTGAGAAGGATCGACGATGCCATATCCCACGAAGACGATTTGGGCTTGGAGATCTGCGGAGGGCGAATCGAAAACGGGAAAATAGTCTGAGCCAAGAGTGTTGGTGGCCAACTGATCTGTCGGACCGACTCGGAATATTGGATCCAGTGCTATCAGAGGAGTCGATATCAGGGTGGCCATCGCGCCTGATGAAGTACCATCTTTTCCCGTCAAGAAAGGCACGATCAGTGAGCCATTGCGAATGAGTGGCAGATGCAATCCGGCCGAGAGAAACTCCTGCGCTACCCATCGCGCTGATTCGAGATCTGCTTTCGTGCCGCTCTGACGTCCATTGAACGAAGGTCCGCTCAGTGTTCGGATGTCGGCAAGCATCCGTTCTGCGGAGAGCGAATCGATGGCTACCTGGAGAACTGTCTCAGGCGATTGAGCCAAGCTTCGCTGAAGTGGGAGAAGAAGAAAGACGACGGCGAGGACCACGATGCAACGGGCCTTGGCATCGCTGGGGAAGCAGACGAGACTCATAGTAATAGCCTGATCATGTCAGGTTTGCATTAAGGATGGAGGATCATAGCATGGGGGAAAGCAGGTTGCAGAGGCGCATTGAGCCCAGGTACTATCTCCACGGACGGTCGGAAGATGCTGTCGCATGTTCGGGCAACGTTGGAAGCGACTAAAACGGTTTCTGGGGTAAGGGAGTGAGTATGGCGGGTGGTGAATCAGGAAAGGGATTATACGATCATCTGTATCGGCGATTTTTCGAGCAACGTGACAGCCATGACGGCTATTCGTTTCAGCAGGCTCCCGGCGGCAGTGCTCCAATACCGGTGGTGACGTTCGGCGAAAAGCTGCGTTGGTGGACTTGGGATCGATGGCAACGACGGAAGAAGATCTTGGCCGAGCGGGACCGTCTGCAGCGAGAGAT
This sequence comes from Nitrospira sp., assembly GCA_030444405.1. GTDB lineage: Bacteria > Nitrospirota > Nitrospiria > Nitrospirales > Nitrospiraceae > Nitrospira_D. Next base: position 51,643 of record JARFPM010000026.1, on the reverse strand, counting down.
TCTTCACATTAAGAAATCAGGAAGCGTAAGGTAGTGCTGCGACCGTCTGTGTTAAAGAAGTTTCGAAGACGTTCCAACATCAGACAAGCTCGGACAGGGCTCTCCGTTCTCTTGGTGACCGGCCTGGGTCTCACAATGGGGTACAACCTGAGTTACGGAGTTCAGAAAGAAACACAGGAGGAAAAGGCCGCCAATCTGAAGAAGCAAGCGACAGGTGGGCTTTTCCAAAAGTGGATATTCGACCAGGATCAACCCAATACGCCGCCTCGCGGGTTCGCCAAAGGAGTTTCTACTGACGAGCCACTTGCTGATTGGATTGTCCAGGGGCATGCGACGGCGCCTTCTCCGCCCAACATTATCGCTGGTTCATCGAGTTGTACGCAGTTCTGCTATCAGGTGCTGCTGGCCGATGGATTGGAGTATGAGTATCCGGATCTCAGCGTTCGTTTTCATGCGCAGGAAGGAACGGCCGGGCTCGGAGGCGTGGTGTTTGGCGTGCGCGACACTCGCAATTTTTACGCGGCGGTCGTCGATCCGATCGGTCAAAAGGTGCAGCTCGTTCGCCTCTCGAATGGACGCGAACTGCCCCTTGCGCAGGCATCGATCAATCTGAAACCGGTTGACTGGCATTCGCTCAGGCTGCAACGAAACACCATCATCAGCAAGGATTTTATTGAAGTGTTTGTAGACGGCGTGCTCGTTCTTTCCGTTGAAGACCAAGCCTTGGGATTGGGGCAGATTGGACTCGTCGTTCGTGGAGCGTCTTCCGTGTTATTCGACAGTTTCCATGCGGTTCCTCTTTTTTCTCACCGGCCGCTTTCCGCTCCGCCGGCTTATTAACGTGGGCTCACCAGAGTCTTTTTGGCCTCAAAACTTGCCTTTTCTTGTCTGTCTGGAGTAGGATGCAGCAGCCGGTTTGCGAAAGGCCTGGCAAGGCCGGCGTGGAAAGTGACAAGGCCTGAATGGATGTTGTGTTGGGCCAGCCCGGGAATCTGATCGGAAGCCAGAGCTAAGCCGCCGCTGTGTTGACGTCTTCGGCCTATTCCTTCCTCGTTGTTTTCTCGAGTCCAAGACAACATCATTGTGTCAAAGGAGGAATCCGATGGGTGCGAAGATCTATGTCGGTGGATTGCCCTATTCAACGACCGAGCAACAACTAAGCGACCTGTTTGCGGCGCATGGGGCCGTTGCCTCGGCGCGAATTATTACGGACAAGTTCACCGGGCAGTCTCGAGGGTTCGGGTTTGTCGAGATGTCGTCCGATGCGGAAGCGCAAGCGGCGATTACCGCCTTGAATGGTACGGAGCTCGGTGGTCGTACATTAACGGTGAACGAAGCTCGTCCTCAGGAGCCCCGTTCTGGTGGAGGAGGGCGTGGAGGATTCGCAGGCGGTCGCGGTTAACCTCAGATCTGTTCCGCTGTGATAAGGGCTGCCGGACATTCCGGCAGCCCTTTTTACTTTTGGATTGCGACGTCAATTATCATCGAAGGCTATCTGGATTGTCGTTCACATTGTTTCACCGGAGGGGGACCATGCCACCCTTTAAATTAGAGGCTCCCTTTAAAGCCTGCGGGGATCAGCCGGAAGCCATCGCAAGGTTGACTGCCGGGGTGCAATCCGGGAAGAAACATCAGGTCTTGCTCGGAGTGACGGGGTCAGGCAAAACCTTCACGATGGCGAATCTCATCGAGCGTGTTCAGAAGCCGACGCTCGTGCTGGTCCACAACAAGACGTTGGCCGGCCAACTCTATCAGGAGTTCAAGCAGTTCTTTCCATACAACGCCGTCGAGTACTTTGTGAGCTATTACGACTATTATCAGCCTGAGGCGTACATCCCGCAGAGTGACACGTATATCGCGAAGGATGCCTCGATCAACGATGCTATTGATCAGATGCGCCACTCCGCCACGACCGAGCTGTTGCAACGAAACGACGTGCTGATCGTATCCTCAGTATCCTGTATTTATGGACTTGGGTCACCGGAGGTCTACCATGACATGTTGATTTATTTGGAGCAAGGCGTCGAAACGAGGCGAGAAAAGATATTGTCGAAACTCGTGGAGATTCAATACGAGCGCAATGATGTGGATTTTCATCGGGGGACGTTCCGGGCACGTGGGGACGTGATCGAGATTTTTCCGGCTTCGTCTGAGGCCAAGTCGGTGCGCATCGAGCTGTTCGGAGATGTGGTGGATGCCATTCATGAGATTGATCCACTCACCGGGAAATCACTGGGCAAACTTCCCAAGATCGCGGTCTATCCGAACACCCATTATCTCATTGCTCCCGATCGCTACGAGCGGGCCATTACCGGTATCGAGGAGGAACTCGACGAACGCATGACGTATTTCAGGAAAACGGGACGTCTGGTGGAAGCTCAACGGATCGAGCAGCGTACCAAGTTCGATCTGGAGATGATCCGAGCCATGGGCTACTGCCATGGGATTGAAAACTACTCGCGTCATCTCAGCGGGCGGAGGCCGGGTGAGCCGCCTCCCACATTGTTGGATTACTTTCCGAAGGATTTTCTGTTGATCGTCGATGAGTCTCACGCGACGGTTCCACAAGTCGGTGGGATGTATGAGGGAGATTATTCCAGAAAACGGACGTTAGTGGAGTACGGATTTCGACTCCCGTCGGCGGTCGACAACCGTCCATTGAAATTTTCGGAGTTCGAGAGTTGTCTCAATCAGGTGGTGTATGTGTCCGCAACCCCCGGGAGCTATGAGCTGGAGCATGCCGGCTGTGATGTGGTTGAGCAGATCGTTCGCCCGACGGGTCTGATGGACCCGCGAATCGATGTCGTGCCGGCCAAGGGGCAGGTGGACCATCTCCTCGGGCAGGTCCGCTCGGAGGTCGCCAAGGGTGGCCGGGTTCTCGTGACGACCTTGACGAAGCGGATGGCCGAGGATTTGACCGAGTATTATCACGACCTCGGAGTCAAAGTGCGCTATCTGCATTCCGATATTAAGACACTCGAGCGAGCCGAGATCGTCCGCGACCTCCGGCGCGGGACGTTTGACGTGCTGGTCGGGATCAATTTACTGCGCGAAGGGCTGGATCTCCCCGAAGTGAGCCTGGTGGCCATTCTTGATGCCGATAAGGAAGGCTATCTGCGTTCGTACCGTGCGTTGATTCAAACGGCCGGGCGAGCCGCGCGCAATCTCGAAGGACGGGTCATTTTTTACGGAGATGTTGTGACGGATTCGATGAAACAGGCGATTGAAGAAACAAACCGCCGCCGCGGGATCCAAGCCGAGTACAACCGCGTCCACGGAATTACTCCGGTCGGTATTACGAAAGGTATTCCTTCCCTGGAGTATGCGGTGGCCGACATGGACTATGTCCGGTTGGATCTCGCGGCTGAATCGATCAAGCCATACGAGAATTCGGAATCAACGGATGAGCTCATAGAACGACTGGAGTCAGAAATGAAAGCTGCCTCCAAAGAGCTGGCTTTTGAACGAGCGGCTGAGCTGCGCAATCAAATTCGATCGATCCGGCTTCAAGCTTTGAACGCCAAGTCCTAAGAAATCGTGGAAGGAGGAGCGGAACTTCGTCCACGGAAGCTTCAGGCAGAACGGTCGAAAAGGCCGTCGTTCTTCACCTCACTCAAGCTGCCGGAGCAGCTTGAGTCTCTCCAGATGGATGGAAAGGTGATTCCCTGCACGAAGCCGGCCGACTTTTTCAGCTGCTAGACGTGTTTGTAGAGGTAGATCCCGATGAACATCCCGAGGATGCTCAGAATGTTAACTTGAATGTTGAATCCAAAGACAAGTTTGATCAGGATAAGGTCGATGGTGAACGGCGGGTTGATACCAGGGTTAAAGTGCGTCGCGAAAATGCTTTGAATGGTGCCTTGAGGTGCCATGACGTGGAGAATCTCCCCGAGTATCCCGCCAAGGAGCCCTCCGATCAGCACGAAAATGAGCAAAACCCAGGGCGATTTTCTCACGCGGCCGCTCTTCTTTCTTAATAAGTTTCCGTACAGCGGTTCTTGGTGGCCGAAGGGCACCATATCCGAAGGTTTTCAGCATGTCAATAAAACTACTGACTTGTGATGATCTTGACTTGCCCTGCTCGGTCCGATACACTCCTCGATGCTCTTTTCCAAGGATTTTCGAGGCGATCGGAGGTCTGGCGCAAGGCTTCGATGGCCTCTTTCTTTGTGGTGATACGGCGTCATGCTCGATGGGTTAAGCGATAAGTTCGAGAAAATTTTGAAGAAACTCCGAGGGCAGGGTGTGCTCACGGAGCAGAATATTACGGAAGCACTGAAAGAGGTGCGGTTTGCGCTTCTTGAAGCAGACGTCAATTTTAAGATCGTCAAGGAGTTCATCGATCGCGTCCGTCAAAAGGCCGTCGGTCAGGAAGTCCTGCAGAGCCTGACTCCCGGACATCAGGTCGTCAAAGTCGTTTGGGATGAGCTCAGGTTGATGATGGGGAATGAGCGGGCGGGACTTGCCCTAAGCTCAAAGCCCCCGACGATCTTGATGATGGTTGGATTGCAAGGAGCGGGAAAGACCACGGCTAGCGGCAAGCTTGCGCGCCTGTTTAAGAATCAAGGCAAGCGCGTGCTTCTGGTTGCTGCCGACCCGCGTCGTCCTGCGGCCGGTGAGCAACTGAGTGCCCTTGGTCGGGATCTTGGAGTGGAGGTTCACCGTGCGGATCACGTTCAGGCTGCTCAAGCGGATGTGGTGCGTATCTGCCGTGCGGGGGTCGAGCGAGGACGCGATCAGGGTTTTGATCTCATCATCCTGGATACCGGCGGCCGATTGCATATCGACGACGAGTTAATGAACGAACTTGTCGCCGTGAAAACAGCCGTGTCTCCTCATGAGGTGCTATTGGTTGCCGACGCGATGACCGGACAGGATGCGGTCACCATGGCCGGGCAGTTTGATCAAAAGGTCGGGTTGACCGGCATTATTCTGACTAAGGTCGAAGGGGACGCACGCGGAGGCGCGGTCTTGTCGATTCGGGCCGCAACCGGCAAGCCCATTAAGTTTCTCGGTGTCGGGGAAAAGCTGGATGCAATGGAGCCGTTTCATCCGGACCGGATGGCTTCCCGTATTCTTGGGATGGGCGACGTGCTGTCGCTCATTGAGAAAGCCCAAGAAAGTATCACTCGGGAGCAGGCGGAGGAAGCCCAGAAACGGCTCACCAGCAATACTTTCACCCTGGAAGATTTTCGGACTCAGCTCGGCCAGATGAACCGCATGGGCTCGTTCGAGCAAATTCTCGGCATGCTCCCCGGTGGGCAAAAACTCAAACAAGCGATCGAAGGCGATAAGCCGGAGCGAGAGATCGGCCGTGTGATCGCCGTGATCGATTCGATGACCCCGCGAGAACGCCGCGATCATACGGTTATCAATGGAAGCCGGAAGAAACGGATCGCCCGTGGCAGCGGCACGACGGTGCAGGATGTGAATCGTCTCATCAAGCAGTTCTTGTCCGCAAAGAAGTTGGCAAAGGCGATGACCGGCGCGGGAGGGCGTCGACAGCTCGCCCAACTCATGCGATCCCGGTAAGCGATGATTACAGATAATGCGAATTGAGCGTAAAGGAGGACAGTTGTGGCTGTACATTTGAGACTGGCTCGAACGGGAAGACACAAACGACCGATGTATCGGCTGGTAGCCGCGGATTCACGAAAAGCGCGCGACGGACGGTTCCTGGAGATCCTTGGAATTTTTGACCCGTTGAAAGAAGCGGGCATGCCGGAGTTGAAGCAGGAACGGGTTCTGACCTGGCTGAGGCACGGCGCTCAGCCTACGGTGACCGTGCGGACATTGTTGCGCAGGGCGGGCGTCTGGAAGCAGTTTGAAGCAGAAAAGGCCACGCAGAAAAAAACGCCCGGAAAATCGTGACACCACGATGGTGAATCAACTGGAAACAGTGACGGTGGGACGGATCGAACGGCCCTTTGGCGTCAAGGGGGAAGTGAAGGTGCGGCCGCTGTCAGATGTTCCAGGTCGATTTGAAGGGTTGAGGAGTGTGAGTCTCCTCGCAAGGAACGGACAGACTCTTGAGACCAGCGTCACCCATGTGCGGCGGGTGGGGGCTGAATTTATTCTTGGATTGACCGGTTTGACCACGCCGGAGGACGCGAGACTCTGGCGAGGCGGATTCATTCGGACGCTTCGTGGATCCGTGCCCGAGCTTCCGGATGGCCAATATTATGAGTGCGATCTGATCGGTCTTGCCGTCTCCACCGAGGAGAGTCAGCCAATCGGTGTGCTGGAGGAGATCTGGGATTTGCCGGGAAATCCCTTGTTTGTTGTTCGCCAAGGAGCCAAAGAGATCTTGATCCCGGCCGCGAAAGAACTGATTAGGGCCGTCGACCTGACAGCTCGAACAATGACCGTCCGGTTGATCGACGGATTGGGTGATTAACATGTTGCGGTTCGACGTGCTGACACTGTTCCCCGACATGTTTGCGCCGGTCTTGGCTCACAGCATGCTCAAACGCGGCCAAGAAAAGGGGCTTCTTACCGTGAAGGTGCATAATTTGCGGGACTTCACGGTGGATCGCCACAAAGTGGTCGATGATATGCCGTATGGAGGTGGGGCCGGTATGGTTCTGAAGGCCGAGCCGATCCTTCGTGCGGTGGCTGCGCTTCGAAATGAAGCGCGGGCGAGCGATGAGGACATTCGGATGATGTTTCCAACTCCTCATGGGCGGCCTTTTACGCAAGATCATGCACAGCAGTTGGCGGGTGAGCGTCGCCGAATCGTCATTCTGTGCGGACACTATGAGGGAGTGGATGAGCGTGTCCGTCTGACATTGGCTCCGGAGGAAGTCTCACTCGGAGATTATGTGTTGACCGGAGGCGAATTGCCGGCGCTCGTATTGATCGATGCAGCGGCCAGACTCGTTCCCGGCGTCTTGGGCGACCCCAGTTCCGTCTTGGAAGAGTCGTTTTCTGACGCGTTGCTGGAGTATCCGCAGTACACAAGGCCGGCAGAAATCGGGGGAATCGGTGTGCCCGATGTCTTACTCTCGGGCCATCATGAGGCCATTCGGTTGTGGCGCCGAAAACAAGCGTTGCACAGCACGTATTTGCGACGCCCCGATCTTCTCAAAGGTCGGATGTTTGCGAAGGAAGATCAACAGTTGTTGGATGAATTGATGAGCGAAGGCCTTTTGACGGGCCCGACATCACGCCGGGAGGAGGGTTAAGTCCATGAATCAGTTGGAGCGAATTCAGCGGTCGTTGACGAAGAAATCAGTGCCGAGCTTTGAGATCGGGGATACCGTTAGGGTGCACGTCAAAGTCGTCGAAGGTGAGAAGGAGCGCATTCAGGTCTATGAAGGAACCGTGATCGCGCGAAAGGGAAGCTTGAATACCGAAATGTTTACGGTTCGAAAACTTTCATACGGGGTCGGGGTTGAACGGATTTTCCCGGTGCATTCTCCCATCGTCTCCAAAGTCGATGTGGTGCGGCAGGGGCGCGTTCGACGCGCGAAGCTGTACTATCTGCGCGGCAAAAAGGGGAGATTCGCGAAGGTCGAAGAGCGCGAGTTTGTCGGAGAGAGCAAACCGTCGACCCAACCGACGGCTTCTACGGCTTCTGAGGAGGAGGCTGTGACGGCCTAGACTGCTTCCAGGTATGTGTTCCCTCACGACAATGCGATGGCGTGATCGGTGAAGGGATGTTTGATGGGACCCACCGAAGAGTTCGAGCGGGCGGCCAGGCTGTGTGGGTATCGTCGTATTGCCGGTATCGATGAGGCCGGACGCGGTCCGTTAGCCGGTCCGGTCGTCGCCGCTGCTGTCGTCCTACCGACCCGGTGTCGACTGTCAGGAATCGATGATTCCAAGCAGCTTTCTGAAGGGGAGCGAGACCGATTGTATGCCGCTATTCTTGAGCAAGCCGTGGGGATGGGAATCGGATCGGCCGACGTCGGCGAAATCGATCGGCTCAATATTCTCAAAGCGACCCGGCTAGCGATGCGGCGAGCCATCGATCAACTGACTCCCCCCTCTGATTATCTACTCATTGATGCCGTTACTCTTCCAGGAAGCAAAATCCCTGTACGGTCCATCATCAAGGGAGACTCCCTCTCCCTATCGATTGCGGCTGCCTCCATCATCGCCAAAGTCACGAGAGATCGTCTCATGGCGAAATACCATGAAATGTTCCCCGAATACGATTTTCTCTCGCATAAGGGATATTGCACGACAGGACATCTGCAACGATTGGCGCGCTATGGCCCGTGCTCCATTCATCGACGAACATTCATGCCGGTGCATGAGCTGATCATCGCCGCGAAGAGGGAGTCGGCCCGACGGATGCTCTCCACACTGTTCGAACAATAAGCGCATGGCCACTCCCGACCCGCGCCATCAGTTCGGCCAAGCCAGCGAAATGCAGGCCGAACAGTTCTTGCTGGCCAAGGGTTATCGAATTCTCGATCGCAACGTAAGGACCTCTCTCGGCGAATTGGACCTCGTGGCGGAAGACCAGGGCGTTGTGGTCTTTGTCGAGGTCAAGGGTCGGACCACGGAAGCCTTCGGTGGTGCTCTGCTGGCGGTGAATCAGCGCAAGCGGGTGAAGCTGACGAAACTGGCCTCACAGTATTTAGCGCGACGACATTGGTCCGATAAGGCCTGTCGATTCGATGTGGTGTTGGTCCAGGGGAGACCTCCCGACCAGGGACGGATCGAACATCTCCAGAACGCGTTTGACGTCGTCGAACACGGAAGGTTCTAGCCCTTCTCCGAAGGAATTTCCATGGATGCCATCATTCAACTCATCCATGTGTCCAAATGGCATGACCGAAAAGCCGCACTGTCCGATGTCACGCTCGAGATCGAAAAGGGGGAGTTTGTCCTTCTTATGGGATCAAGCGGGGCCGGGAAGTCTACTCTGCTGCGTATGCTGATCGGTGAGGAGCAGCCGGACGAAGGACAGATTTTCGTTCACGGCAGGAATGTGACGAAGCTCCGACCGACCGAGGTTCCCTATCTTCGACGCAAAGTCGGCGCGGTCTTTCAAGACTTTCGTCTCTTGCCGAAGAAATCCGTCTTCGACAATGTGGCGCTTCCGTTGATCGTTCAAGGTGCCTCCGAGAAAGATATCCGTCGTAAAGTCACGGAGGCATTGCGCGCGGTCGATGTCGATCACAAAAAAGATCAGTTGCCGAACAGTCTCTCCACGGGCGAGCAGCAGCGTGTGTGCATTGCACGGGCAATCGTCAACGGCCCGGTGGTGCTCCTGGCCGACGAACCAACGGGCAATCTTGATCCGGAACGCACACGAGAGATCATGGAGTTGTTCAAATTAATCAATGCCCGAGGGACGACCGTGGTCGTCGCGACGCACGACCCTCATGTCTTGAATCAAGTGAATCGGCGGGTGATTACGTTGGTGCAAGGGGTGTTGTTGTCGGAGCGGCGGATCGGGCAAGGGGTCGGAGTATGAGAAAACCATTTTATCTCGTTCGCGAAGCGTGGGCGAACATGCGGACCAATCGCACGACCACGATCGTTGCCGTTCTGACCACGGCGTTTGCCTTGGCCTGTGTGGGCATCTTTCTGTTGCTCTATGTGAATCTACGCAACGCAGCGGGGTCGCTCCAGGAAGATGTCAAGGTCATGGTCTATTTGGAGGATCGATTTCCCAGAGAAAGGGTGCAGGAACTGGAGCGAAAACTCAAGATCGATCGTATGGTTGCCGAGGTGCTTTTTATTTCGAAAGAACAGGCGTTGGGAGAATTTCGAGTTCAATTCCCCAGTGAGTCTCACTTGCTCGAAGGGCTCGGTGAGAACCCGCTGCCGGCTTCGTTCGTGGTGACCCTTGCGCCGAACTTCCGGTCTCCGGACGCCATGAAAGGCTGGGTTGAACGAGTGCAAACAATGGAAGGTGTCGCCAAGGTCGACTATAATCAAGAATGGCTCAGTCTGCTGGCCGAACTTATCGGATATATCGAGCTGGCGGCGATCGGGGTTGGTATCCTCCTCTCCGCGGCCGCAGTGACGATCATCGGGAATACCATCAGGCTCGCGCTGTTGGCCAGACGGGAGGAGATTGAAATCCTTCGCTCGATCGGAGCCACGCGCACGTTCATCCGTATTCCATATTTTCTCGAAGGAGCCGTGCTCGGAGTCTGTGGCAGCGCGCTGTCGTTAGGAATTCTCAAGTTCGCGTTTGAACTGTTCCGGCAGCAGATTCAATTGACGGGCCGTTTCAGCGGGATCGAAGGCATGATCTCTTTCTTTCCCTTCTCGGTGTGTCTGGCGCTCGTCATGGCGGGAATGGGGCTTGGCTTTGCCGGCAGCGTGGTATCGCTTCTTCGTGTTGGGGAAGGGCGGACATGAGAATTTCCTTTGCCATCCTACTCTGGTGCCTTGCGGTGGGAGGAGGGTGGGCATCGGTGGCGGGTGCGGCGAATGATCCGATCTCCGAAAAAATTGAGCGTGAGAGAAAGACTCTTGAGACTCTGAAGGACAAGATCGAAGAAAAGCGAAAACGGGCCGAGGAAGCAGAGAAAAAGCGAGAGTCGGTCCTGCAAGGTATCCAATCCCTGGATGAACGACTGGTCCGGCATCGGCAAGATCATCATGAGATCAGCAAAAAGCTGCGACGGAAGGATCGGGAAATCGAAGAGATTACGGACCAGCTGGGGGCGATGCGAACCAGCATTGATGCAAGACGTGAGGCCATTCTTGCCCGGCTTCGCGTGCAGTATATGGAAGGACGGTTTGGGCGTGTGAAGACTCTCTTAACTGCGGACTCGTACGGTGATTTTCAGCGTCGCGGTCAATACCTCTCTGCCGTTTCACACAAGGACTACGAATTGCTGGAGACGTTTCGAGCCGATATGGAGCGGATGGAGCAGGCTGAGCATCAGCGCGCCGAGGCCAGAGCCGTACTGGTCGCCTTCAAGCTGAACATCGAGAAGAAGTTGGCCGACATCCGAGGGCTTCAGAAGGAGAAAAAGGTCTATCTGGCGAAGATCACGCACGAAAAAGACTCCTATAATCGCACAGTCGAAGAACTGGAGCGTTCCGCTTCACGTGTGGATGGCTTGTTGCACGATTTGGAAACGCGCCGACGTGCCATCGCCGTGCACCCTCCGACGTCTTCACCTTTGGCTCATGGAGTGAGGGGAACACTGCCTTGGCCGGCTGATGGAAAAGTCGTGTCATTCTTCGGGCGTCAGAAACACCCGACGTTCAATACCTATGTCCAGCGCAAAGGCATTGAAATCCGAACTACAGAGGGAAGCTTAATCCATGCCGTCATGACCGGAAGCGTCGTCTATGCGGACTGGTTGAAAGGATACGGACTCGTTATAATCTTAGATCATGCGAACGGGTTTTTCTCCCTGTATGCACATGCGTCCAAGATTCTGGCCAAAGCGGGTGAGCAAGTTGCCGAAGGTCAACCTATCGGAGAGACCGGTGATACGGGCATGATTGGGGAAAATACTCTATACTTCGAGTTGCGTGAAGGGGCCGAGCCGGTTGATCCGCTCCACTGGCTGGCAAAACGATAAGACGTGCATTGTCGGTATCGAGTCTGAGCGGCCGAAAACGCAGGAAAGAAGGGATGTGAAGATTATGGATCAGCAGCCTCGGAAGAAGTCTTGGGTGGTCGTGCCGATGATTGCCCTTGCGCTGCTCGGTGGAGTAGTCATCGGAAAAGGTTGGGAGCGGACCGGTCATGCCGGGGAAACCTATGAGGAGCTCAAAACCTTCTCCGAGGTCCTGAATCAGGTTCAAAAGCACTATGTCGACGAGACGAAGCCGAAGGATCTGATCCAAGGGGCCATTCGCGGTATGCTGTCGACGCTCGATCCGCACTCAGCCTATATGACGCCTGAAATGTATAAAGAGATGCAGGTTGAAACCAGGGGAGAATTCGGGGGAGTCGGTATCCAAATCGGTGTGAAGGACAACCGGCTGGCCGTGATCGCGCCGATCGAAGGTACTCCCGCGTATCGAGCTGGGATCAAAGCCGGCGATTTCATCATTAAAGTCAACGACGACTCCACGAAGGACCTGACGTTGATGGATGCCGTTCAGAAGATGCGCGGGCCGAAAGGCAGTAAGGTCAATCTCACCATTCAACGGGATGGGACACCGGATCCATTGGTATTCACCCTCGTCCGGGACACCATCAAGATTGAAAGCGTAAAGTCGAAGGTCATCGACAACCTCGGCTATGTCCGGCTCACTCAGTTTCAGGAAGCGACCGGGCGAGACCTTTCCAAAGCGATCAAACAGTTCAAGGAACAGAAGGTCCAAGGAACTATTCTCGACCTACGAAACAATCCCGGCGGTTTGCTGACCGCGGCCGTCGATGTGTCCGAGCAATTTCTTCCCAGCGGGAAGCTGGTTGTGTATACCAAGAGTCGGGAAGGGAAAAAGGACGAATGGTTTGCGAAGTCCAAGGATCAACTGGAAGACCTCCCGGTCATCGTTCTCGTCAACGAGGGATCGGCGAGTGCGTCGGAGATCGTAGCCGGGGCGCTGCAAGATTGGGGGCGGGGCGTCGTGGTTGGGACAACCTCGTTCGGAAAAGGGTCGGTGCAGACAATCTTGGCTTTAGGCGATGGTTCAGGGCTTCGCCTCACGACCGCGAAGTACTATACGCCAAAGGGTCGGTCGATCCAGTCGACCGGGATTACTCCTGATATCGCGGTGAAACTGCCGGCGCCCTCAGTGGCCAAAGCGGCTGATGGGAAGCCTGTTGAGAAGGAGGCGGAGTCAAAGGCTGTGAAGCCTCCAATGGGGAAAGATGCCGCACCACAGAATGGGAAGTCTCCGGACGAAGGAGGCTCGAAGAGCGGGACGCCTCCGTCGGCCTTGCCGGAAATGGGCGGAGAGCTTTCACTTGAGCAGGACGTCCAGCTGCAGAAGGCGGTGGAATTGCTGAAGAGCTGGAAGATATTCAAGGAACTCAAGAGTTCCTAAGGCTCGTGATTTTGGATCCGTTGTCGGACGGCCTGCAACAACTGCTCCTCTGATCCTGAGAAACTCGGCAGGGTTCGAAGCAGGTGAGATCGAATGAGCTGATCGAGATCAGGGAGCGTCCGAATGCCCAGGCGGAAGTACAAATAGGCCACGAGTGATTCGGAGAGTCCCGGAAGGCTCACCCAACTTGTGACCTCTGTCGGGAGCGGGGTTTTAAGCTCCTCGTAGGCGCGAATGGTCCCGGTCTCAAGAAATTCCTCGATCTTTTTCGCCAGATCGGCTCCGATCCCCTCGATGTCTTCAAGCTCCTGGCGTTCGGCCAGTGTCGCCACATCTTCATCGATGGCAAGTAGGGCATCTGCAGCCCGCCGATAGGCCCTGACTCGATAAGGGTTCGCCCGTTGAGATGACAGAAGATCAGCCATCGACCTGAAGAGCGTGGCCAGTCGTTGATTGTTCTCCTTCATGCGGTGGACCTTAGAGGTGTATTGTGCGGTTTCCTCGGTCATTCAGGCAAGGGGTCATTTTGTTGACAAGGCGAATTCCCTTCTCATAGGATGACAGGCGTGCAAGACGCAATCCGCATCCATGTGAACGGGCAGGAACGGACCTGGCGCAGTGGCGCAACGGTCGCCGATCTGTTGCAAGACCTGGATATACGAACGGAGCGGGTAGCGGTGGAGCTGAATCTGGAAATCCTCGATCGGGCGGTGTTTGGTCAACGTCAGCTCCAAAGTGGGGATCGGGTCGAGATCCTTGGGTTTATCGGCGGCGGCGCCGCGGCAAAGGCAAAGGATTGAGCGGTTCTCTCATCTTCATTAAGCCGCCTGTGGTTGGTGGGGCCGGGAATATGTTCCGGAGAGGATAACGATGACGGACGATCGATTAGTGATTGCCGGACGCGAATTCAAGTCCCGGTTATGGGTCGGAACGGGAAAATACAAAGACTTTGTCGAGACGCAAAAGGCCATTGAAGCGTCCGGTGCCGATGTCGTGACGGTCGCGGTTCGTCGAGTGAATATCACCGATCGCTCGAAAGACAATCTGCTCGATTACATCGATCCGAAGAAATACACGATTCTTCCCAACACGGCCGGATGCTATACCGTCGAGGATGCGGTGCGATACTCGCGTCTAGCTCGCGCGGCCGGTGTGTCCGATTTGGTGAAGTTGGAAGTGCTCGGTGACGAGAGGACGTTGTTCCCGGATACGGCCGGTTTGATCGAAGCCGCCAAGATCCTCATTAAGGAAGGATTTATCGTCTTTCCCTACACGAATGACGACCCAATTGTCGCGAAGAAGCTGGTGGATATCGGATGTCCGGCGGTCATGCCCTTAGCCGCGCCCATCGGATCAGGGCTCGGGATTCGTAATCCGTACAATCTGAAAATCATCATGGAAACCGTCAAGGTGCCGATTATCGTCGATGCCGGTGTCGGAACCGCGTCGGACGCGGCCTTGGCGATGGAATACGGCGCAGACGCAGTACTCATGAATACGGCCATTGCCGGCGCACAGGATCCCCTCGCCATGGCGGAAGCGATGAAGTACGCGGTTCATGCTGGTCGTTTGGCCTACAAGGCCGGTCGCATTCCCAGGAAACTCTACGCGACGGCGAGTAGTCCGATCGAGGGGATGCTCTAGCTGGATGCTGAAAAAGTCCGCCAGCGTACATGTCGTGAGACTTCACGTTCGAGATCGATTGGAACGTACCTTCTTCGGACATGCCATCCGTTAACTTCCGTCTGCTGCTCGTCACCGACAGGACTCAAGCAGGCGGTCGATCCCTTCCATCTCTTATCCGACAGGCAGTCAGCGCCGGGTTGCCCGCCGTTCAACTTCGGGAACGGGATCTCTCGACGGGCGAATTGCTTCCGCTGGCGCAGGAGATCCAGGCGATCACGAGGTCGCACGCCGTTCCTTTGATCGTCAACGATCGCGTCGATCTGATGATGGTACTGAATTTGGACGGCGTGCATCTTCGATCTGACAGCCTGCCTCTCCCCACTGTGCGTCAGATGATCGGACCCCGTCGATTGATTGGAGTCTCCACCCATTCAGTCGAGGATGTGCGACGTGCGAATGAAGGCGGTGCCGATTATGTCGTGTTTGGTCCGATTTTTTCGACTCCGTCGAAGCGTAGGTTCGGGCCCCCGATGGGGCTTCATCTGCTGGCCGATGTCTGCCGCCGATCGTCCATCCCCGTGCTTGCCATTGGAGGAATCACGTGTGAACGAGTGCGCGACGTTCGTCGAGCCGGTGCTTTCGGAGTTGCCGCGATCGGAGCGCTGTTGGCTCGTGATGACGTCGGCGAAGCCGTCCGAGAGTTCAAACATGCGCTGGAAACGTGAGACGGCGGTGCACGGCGGGGACGAGACTCGCGCGAGATTCGTCCGTTGGAGTTGACCACCCCTAGGTCGGGTGTTAGAATCCGATCACCAGAATTATTCGCGTTTATGCTCGATCCGGCGAGCTATTTGTGTCGTCCCGATATGGCGGAAAGCAAGGGCCAGCCAAATCGACTCCGGTCCCTCCGAGATTCTGTCAAGAAAATTACGAAGCGGCTGTCCGAGGGGAATGGGGAGATGATTCACAAGAACGACGAACACGCGCGCGAGATGGAAAAGCTTCGCGTTCAGATTCAGTCGATGGAGGAAGAGATCCGTCGGCTCTACCAATCACGCTACCAACTCGATCAAGCCAATAAGCAGAATGAAAAACTCGTGGCCACGCTGCAGGAAGCGAAGGCACAGATCGAGGCGTTGCGTACCGAGGTGGAAAAACTGACGGCGCCGCCGTCGGCGTATGCCATTTTTTCCAGCATGAATGCGGACGGTACCGGAAATGTCTATGTGTCGGGACGGAAAATGAAGGTCAGTCTTCATCCCACGATCAAGCGCAATGAGTTGCGGAAGGGACAAGAAGTCGTTCTGAACGAGGCGCTCAACGTGATCGAGGTCAAGGGGTTCGACAGTCAGGGAGAGGTGGTTCGACTCAAAGATGTGCTGGAAGGGGGACGGGCATTGGTCACGCTCCATTTCGATGAGGAGAAGGTGGCCGAGCTCGGCGACCCGTTGCTCGCTGAGCGGCTGAGTGTGGGGGACCATCTGTTGTATGATCCTCGTTCCGGGTATGTCATCGAGAAGTTGCCTAAGTCCGAAGCGGAAGAGCTCGTATTGGAAGAGGTTCCGGATGTCGACTATGAACACATCGGAGGCCTCCAGAAAGAATTGGAGCAGGTACGCGATGCCGTCGAGCTTCCGTTCCTGCATCCGCACGTATTCTCCGAGTACAAGCTCAGCGCACCGAAAGGGGTTCTGCTCTATGGCCCGCCCGGTTGCGGGAAGACGCTGATCGCCAAAGCCGTCGCCAATTCGATCGCCAAGAAATTGGGCCACCGTACCGGTAAAGAAATACGCAGCTACTTTCTTCATGTGAAAGGCCCGGAACTGCTCAATAAGTATGTCGGTGAATCGGAGCGTCAGGTGCGCGAGGTCTTTAAGAAGGCGAAAGAACGGGCAGAGGACGGTCATCCGGTGATCGTATTCTTCGATGAGATGGATGCGCTCTTCAGAACCCGGGGGACCGGTGTGTCTTCGGATATCGAGTCGACGATTGTTCCACAGTTTCTCTCCGAGATCGATGGGGTCGAGCGATTGCGCAACGTCATCGTCATCGGGGCCAGCAACCGCCAGGATTTGATCGATCCGGCGGTGCTTCGAGCCGGGCGATTGGACGTCAAGGTCAAAGTGGGGCGACCGGATGCCACAGCGGCTCGTGACATTTTCTCCAAATATATTTCGACGGACCTCCCTTTTGCCGGCGAGGAGTTGGAACGGCATGGAGGTGATCGTCAGGCCCTTGTCGATCGATTGACGGCGCTGACGGTTGAGACCATGTATGCCGCCAGCGAGGAAAATAAGTTCATCGAAGTGACCTACGCCAACGGCGAAAAGGAAGTGCTGTACTTCAAGGACTTCGCCAGCGGAGCCTTGATCGAAGGAATCGTCTCGCGCGCGAAAAAATTTGCCGTGAAGCGCGTGATCGCGCAAGAGGGAGCCGGCCTGCGCTCGGACGACTTGATCCGCGCCATCCGTGAGGAGTTCAAGGAACACGAAGATCTCCCCAATACGACCAATCCGGACGATTGGGCAAAGGTCGCGGGAAAGAAGGGCGAGAAAATCATTCATCTCCGG
The DNA here is from genome assembly GCA_030444405.1 of Nitrospira sp. Lineage (GTDB taxonomy): Bacteria > Nitrospirota > Nitrospiria > Nitrospirales > Nitrospiraceae > Nitrospira_D. Next base: position 34,520 of record JARFPM010000026.1, on the reverse strand, counting down.
ACCATCAGCGGTGGACCTGCCGAACATCGGCAGATTGAAACCATCAGTACCGGCCACTATCTCTAGCGAACCTATGCCAGACCATACAGCCACGAATCGCTTGCGCGTGCTTGGCACTGAAACCGAGTTCGGCATTGCGTCAAGAGATCCATCTGCGATGGACCCTGTGTCAGGCTCCTTCGCCGTGATTGGACATTACCCAGGATTGCCGGCTCCGGGGGCGCTCTGGGATTACGAGAACGAAAATCCCCTCGTGGATGCTCGTGGATTTGAAGTCGATGGTGAACGAGAGCGCCCCAATCCCGACTATAACAGGCAGCTGAACAAGGTGCTGGCGAACGGCGGACGTTTATATGTCGACGGAGCTCATCCGGAATACTCGACGCCGGAGTGTTCGAGCGCCAGGGAGGTGGTGGCGTTCGAACGAGTCGGAGAACGCATTCTGGCCAAATGCCTTCAGGAAATGGCTCGGGCAAGGGGAGCCGAACAGTATGTCCTGTACAAGAACAACTCCGACGGCAAGGGTAACAGCTACGGATACCACGAAAATTATTTGGTCTCGAGGGCTGTTCCGTTCGACAGGATCGCTCGGGTGTTGACGCCGTTCCTGGTCACCAGACCGATCTTCGCCGGAGCAGGAAAAGTCGGGGCTGAAAATCAGACCAGCCCGACGGAATATCAAATCTCGCAGCGCGCCGACTTTTTCGAATGTCTCATGGATCTCAACACGATGGTCAAACGGCCGATCATCAATACGCGTGACGAGCCGCATGCCGATGCGGCCAGGTTTCGGAGACTGCATGTCATCACGGGCGACGCCAACATGGCCGAACTCTCCACCTATTTGAAGGTGGGAACGTTGGACATCGTCTTGGATTTGCTTGAGTCAGGAGCCGATCTGCCTCAGCTCGAACTGGATGAGCCGGTTCGTGCGTTCAAGCAGGTGTCGCGCGATCTGGATGTGAAGGAAACTGTGAAACTGGCCGGTGGAAGGCCCACTACGGCTCTTGCCGTCCAGCGGGTGTATCTAAACGCCGCCAAGACTTTTTATGCCTCGCAGGATCACAGCCCTACCACTCACGACGTATTGCGTCGTTGGGAGGATGTTCTGAACCAGCTCGATCGCGATCCGCGGCTGTTGGTGAACACGTTGGATTGGATCGCCAAGCGACATATGATCGAGTCGTATATGGAGCGTAAAGGCTGCGGATGGGATGATCCGCGCATAAAGCTGATGGATCTCCAATACCATGACGTCCGTCCGGACAAGGGATTATTTTATACCCTGGAGCGTAGTCGACTCATCGAACGGATCGTTGAGGAAGACGAGATTCAGCGTGCTGAATTGAACCCTCCGACCGGAACCAGGGCCTATTTTCGTGGGCGCTGTGTCAGTAAGTTTGCGAAGGTGCTCTATGGGGCCAGTTGGACGTCGGTGCTGTTCGACGTCGGTAATACGACGATCAAAAAAGTGCCGCTGATGGACCCCCATCGAGGGACGCAGGCGTTGACGCGGGAGTTGCTTGATGCAACCGATTCGGTCGATGCCCTGATCGAGAAGCTCAAGGTTTGACGAACGGTGGTTCAAGGATCACGATGAAGCTGCCCTATCTCACCGATCACGACGGCTCCAGTTTTTTTGACTTCGTCTCAACGCATCATCCTGAGTTGGCATTACGAAGCCACGGCATGACGGCCGTTCCCGACCAGGTGCGCGCCGTTGGGCCGGTTGCTGTGCCTTCTGCCACGACCGTGCTGGCCATCAAGTATCAGCAGGGCGTTGTGATTGCCGGAGACCGCCGAGCCACGGAAGGGTTTCAGATCGCGGATCGCCGAATCGAAAAAGTCTTCAAGATCGACGACTGGTCTGCTATGGCGATCGCTGGGGCGGCCGGTCCTTGCATCGAGATGGCCAAGTTATTTCAGACCGAGTTGGAACATTACGAAAAACTGGAAGGCATGCCGCTTTCCTGTGAAGGGAAGGCCAATAAATTGGGCCAAATGGTCAAGGCCAATCTTCCGATGGTGTTCCAGGGGCTGGTCGTCATGCCGTTGTACGTCGGATATGACTTGAAACGTGGTGAGGGCCGCATCTTCAAGTACGACATCACCGGCGGGAGGTACGAAGAGTCCGATTACCATGCGATCGGTTCCGGTGGGAAAGATGCCCGTAACACGATGCGCGAACATTTTCAGCGGCACCTCTCCGAGGGGGACGCGATCAAACTAGCCTTGTTGGCGCTCTACAATGCCGCGGATGACGATGTCGGGACCGGCGGACCGGATCTCGTGCGGGGCATTTATCCCACGGCCAAGGTCGTGACGGCCCAAGGCATCACCGATGTATCCGACGACACCATGCGTGCCGTGTGCAACGATGTGATGGCGGCACGTCGTTCACGGGAGACGTAATTATGCCGATGCCCTATTACGTGTCCCCAGAACAGATGATGCAGGATAAGGCTGAGTATGCCAAGAAGGGGATTGCCAAGGGCCGCTCGATCATCGCGATGGAGTATGTCGACGGCATTCTGTTGACGGCGGACAATCCGAGCGCCTCGCTGCACAAAGTTTCCGAGATCTACGACAACATCGCGTTTGCGGGAGCCGGCAAGTACAGCGAGTTTGAGAACCTTCGAAAGGCGGGAATCCGTCACGCTGACCTCAAAGGGTTCATGTACAGCCGCGAAGACGTCACGGGCCGCTCTCTGGCGAACGGGTATTCTCAAAGCCTTGGGACCGTATTCAGTCAGGAAATGAAGCCACTTGAGGTGGAGATCCTTGTGGTGCAGGCTGGTACCAACAATTACCCGAACGAAATCTATCGCATATCCTTTGACGGCAGCATCATCGACGAGAAGAACTTTGCGGTGATCGGCGGCAGGTCTGAGGCGGTACAAACCGTGTTGAAGGAAAAAAGTCCCAGCCAGGCGCCGTCCTTGGACGCTGCACTGAAGCTGTGTGTCACGGCGCTGGAGCAGACAGCCAATCAAAAGCTGCAGCCGGAAGGGTTGGAAGTCGCGGTCTTGGACCGAACCCGTGCCGGCCGAAAGTTTCGCCGGGTATCGATTGCCGACGTTCGACTCATCCTCTCTCCCTGACCTCTGCCTTTCGTAGAGGCTTCCTTTGTTGAAGATCCACAAAACGGGGTGTAATCTGTCTGAAGGCCTTTCATGATGTCTGCCGGTCCTATGAAACAACGGATTTACGGCCTCGAGAACGAATACGGTCTCATCTTTTCCCCCAACGGCCGCATCTATCTCCCCATGGAAAAAGTCTTGGGGTATATCTTTGAAGGGCTGATTCCGAACAGCTGGCCTTCGAACGCATTCTTGGTCAACGGAGCGCGCTTTTATCAGGATACCGGCTGTCATCCTGAGTACTCTACGCCGGAGTGCGACAATATCCTGGACCTCGTGGTCCACGATAAAGCGGGGGAGCGATTGTTGGAAGCCTGTTTGCCGGCGGCGGAGGAACGGCTTCGAGAGGAGGGATTATCCGGGGAAATCTACATTTTCAAGAATAATACGGATTCCCTGGGGAATACCTACGGATGCCACGAGAACTTCCTTATGCGCCGCGACGTCGATTTTTGGAAAGTCACCGAACAGTTGATCCCGTTTTTCGTGACCAGGCAGGTGTTCAGCGGGGCAGGAAAAGTATTAAAAGTATCGGGAAAGCCGCAGTATTTCATCTCGCAGCGTGCGCAACATATTCACGAGAAGACGTCCTCGTCGACGACATCTTCCCGAAGCATCATCAATACCCGCGACGAGCCCCATTCGGACGCTGAACGGTATCGGCGCCTCCATATCATCGTCGGGGATTCCAACATGTCGGAGTATGCCACCTACCTTAAAGTGGGGACGGCCGCGCTTGTCTTGTCGATGGTCGAAGAGGGGTGCACGGTTCATGGGTTGGAACTCGAGGATCCTGTCAAGGCGATTCGAGAGGTCTCGCGGGATCCGACGCTGAAGAAAAGAGTGAAACTCGATGATGGCCGGCAGATGACCGCCATTGAAATTCAACTCGCCTATCTCAAGCGGGCCAGAGAGTACCTGAATCAACAGGCGCACGAACCCATCCTCGACGATGTGTACGACAAGTGGGAGCGGATGCTCCAGCAGCTGGAAGAAGATCCGATGCAACTTACCCATCAGGTCGATTGGGTCACGAAGAAGCATCTGATCCAATCCTACGTAGATAAGAAAAATTGCGGGTGGGACGATCCGAGGGTATTCCTCCTGGATTTGCAGTTCCATGACGTGAAGCGGACGAGAGGGTTGTATTACCTGATGGAGTCTCGAGGGCTCATCGAACGGGTTGTCGAAGAGGAGGCGGTCCAGCGGGCAATGTCCACCCCACCTCAGACGACAAGAGCCAAGGTCCGAGGGGATTTCATTCGATTCGCGCGGGCCAAGAATCGATCCTATACAGTGGATTGGACGTATCTGAAGCTAAACGGATATTGGGAGGAAACCATCCTCTGCATGGACCCCTTCAGTGCGGTGAATCGACGGGTGGAGGAACTGATTTCTCAAGTGTCCGGAGGGCGGTTTTATCGATGAAGCCGAGGCTGGATCTGCATTATCCACAATGTACTCTGCCGGCGCGGTGCCTACTTGGCATTGCCATGCTGCTCGCCGTTTATCTCCCGGGCGATCTCTTTGCCGGGGCATTACCGACCGGTCAAGGTGCGAATGGCCACTATAGTGGAAAACAGGGACACATTATCGTCGTCAAAGTGCCGACTGGTGATTCAGCTGCGACTGTGCATGGAACATTCCTCGGACGTTCCATTCGTTTCTTTCGTGAGACAGGACTTGACGAGCCAAAAGGATTTGTTGGATTGCTCGGGATAGACCTGCAGGACGAACCGGGGATTCATGAACTGACTGTCGAGCTGAAGGCCGGTGAGCAGAGTCGCACCGTCCGCTACAGCGTAGCAGTCGTCAAAGAGAAATTTCACGTCGAGCATCTCACGTTGCCTAAAGACAAGGTCGATCTTGACGACAAGAGTTTGGCCCGTTGGAAGGCGGAGCAAGAACAGGTGAAAACGGCACTGGCCAGCGATTCGCCGGCAAGGCTATGGCAGTCCGGTTTCGTGGAGCCGGTGAGCGGCAAGCGAACCGGAATCTTCGGCAGCGTCAGAGTTATGAATGGCCAGCCGCGGAATCCGCACAACGGGGAAGATATCAGTGCGCCGCTTGGCACTGATGTTGTAGCGACGAATGATGGCATCGTCCGGCTCACCGTCGATCATTTCTTTTCTGGGAAGGGCGTGTTTCTGGACCACGGGTTGGGTTTCTATTCGATGTATTTCCATCTGTCCGAGGTGCGGGTCAAGGACGGCGATCAGGTAAAAGCTGGGCAGATCCTCGGGAAAGTGGGGGCGACCGGTCGGGCCACCGGTCCTCATCTCCATTGGGGCGTGAAACTCAACGGTGCGCGAGTCAACCCCTATGCCCTGTTAGATCTTCCCTTCAACGGGAACCTGCAATCGGCAGCACCCGTGTCAGTCACCGATCCTGGGTCCAGTATGGGGGGGGCTGCACAGTAATTTCGACCGGTTTCTGTTCCTGCCGTGCGTATGATTTCCAATTGACCTTGTCCCGTCCCACGCATACTCTCTGTCTCACCCTATCTGTCGCGCCCCTGGGAGATGAGGCTTCGGTATGAGAATGTTCCTGTTCCTCTGCTCGGCGCTCTGTCTTCTCCTCGCCGCGCACCGGTTCTCGATTGCCGAGCAGTCCGGGCAGTACAAGGGAGCCTTGTTCTTTCTCCTTATCGGCATCCAGCTGCTCATCACTGCGGCACTCATTTCTGAACATCGAGAAAGTCAGACACCTAAGTCTCCGACCTCGCCTGAGCAAGGAGAGAGCAGCGATGCTGTGCCGGGTGCGGCGAATGCTTCGGAGGAACAAGGGAAGCGATCGTGAGGGGGCAATGAGCGCGTCAGGCTGGAGCAGTTGAACTGGCTCTTAATCCTAGGAATTTTCTTTCCGAAAACACTCGGGCACCGGTACCAAAATTTCCTACAGTTTCAAAAGAGGATGCAATCGATTTATCAGCGGGTCTAACCTATCCCAAGGCCCGTTCAAATACGAATGGCACGGACGATCATCGTTGTCACCCCGGGACGTCCTCCGCTGTCGTCGCCAACGTCGCTGTGCCGACGAGGGGGTTGTTGACCAGGTGATGCGGCTAACCGCAGTACGGTTCTCTTACCGTATCGCACCATAACGGTACATCTAGCTGGTGGAGGACACGGGGCCTTGCCACGCCGTGCATAGGGGTTGATGATCGCCTTATGCTACTTGCAAGCCGAAGCTGGTTAGGAGCTGTGTTGGGTAAGAGTGGCGAAAGAGGCATCGAGCCCACATTATTCTCATAGTACCCCAACATTGTAATCGGAAATCGGAAGCCTTGGTATTCATCTAACCTAGGTGGTCTGAAGCCAAATGAAAGCAGTTGAAGTGTTGCCATACGCCCGTCTGTATGGGCTGTGACCTGTCGCCAATTGCCACATCTTTCACAATAATCTGCCTGCCTACATATTCTCGCACTTGCAAGTGATCGCAATATACTTGCATTTGCGCAACACGCTGTAGCCAGGCAAGATTCTTGCGTTTCTATCATTCCAGCCAGGTCTTGAAGCATGGGTGGCCTCATTACCAGTGGAAAGACCGGAAAAAATGTGGTGCGGCAACAGATACTCAAAGTCGTTTGCTCGATGGAGCGTTGTGCCTATGGGATTGCTCGCCCTCGTGCTCTGCAGTCCCCCGGCACAAGGAGAATGGTATGTGGCGGGTCAAGGATGGGTTCCCTTTTCGAACAGCTTCAACAATCCTGAGTCGACGGGCGCGTTGACAGGCATTCACTATTACTGACCCATCAGTAATCGATGCGGAACCCTATTCTCATACTCTGTATCGCGGTGGTCCTTGTTGTTCATCAAGGCTGTGCGCACACCACAGGCCCCATCCTGTCAGAGTCGCTTCAGAAGAACATGCAGCATATCGGCGTCGTGGTAGAGGAGGGGCAAAAGCAATCCATGGAGGATTCCCGAAGGGGATGGCTCAGCAGCATGGGGAAAGGGGCTGCACGTGGCTCTGCTCTCGGTGGTCTGGGAGTCATTTGTTATATTGGAGCCATTCTCTGTATCCCCGTTTTGGCAGCAGCTGGAGCCGTGGGAGGCTCTATCTATGGGGCGTTTCAGGCCGGCTCAGAGACGCTGCCCAACGATGCAAAACGGATGTTGGTCCAGGCTATTACCGAGGCCGAGCTGTCCAACTTGCTGGCGAGTACTCTCGTGGCCAATGCCAAGACGTGGGGCTATCCAATGGATGTCATCGCGCGCACTCCCGTCGCCAGCGAGCAAACTCACCCGGAGACAGGTGCGCTCCAAGAGCCGTTCGACACCCTTTTGATACTCGAACGGCCGGTGGTCAATCTGCTTCCCACCAGCTATGAATTCGACCCGCCCCGGCGGGTGGGGTTGTCCGTTCGTCTCCGCCTTATGCGGACCTCCGACCAAGCCGTTCTTGATGATCGGGTCGTACTCGAAGATTTGGGCGACGTTCATTCCGTAGAGGAGTGGACAGAGGACCAGGCGCGGCGCTTCCGTGATGAACTTCCCCGAGCCTCTCGCCGGCTAAGCGAAAAAATTCTCATAGACTACTTTACCAAATACGAGTTCGATGAGCGGGAGGAGATGTTTCCCTTATTTGGACCCGGGCATGGCTTTAGCTTCTACCTCAGAGGACTCACCTCACCTTCCCAGATTCAACCAGGCCCCTATCCTATTCCCATTCTGGTGGACTCCCTGCGTCCTACTTTCCAGTGGGGATACTTCATGGGAAATGACGTGACGTATGATCTAAGACTGTGGAAATCTAGAGAGTCCACGAGTAGCAGCAGCGGCAGGCCACAGCTTGGAGAGGTCGCTTACGAACGCGAAGGTCTTCAGGAAAATAGCCATACCCTGGAAAGGTCTCTGAAGCCCGCGACTATTTATGATTGGTCAGTCCGGGTTCGATTTGTAAAGGACGGAAGAATCCGAGTCAGCGAGTGGACCAGGTATAGGATTGGCATGCCAAAAGTAACGAAGATCGTTACTCTTGGGCTTGGGGCTCTTATGGAATCGGCCTTTATGGACAGTGACGATTGGGGATTTTATAAGATTCGGACCCCATACCCATAGCTAGGGAACATTTGAGTTGCAACCCCTGGAATAAGTGAACGTTGTCAATCCTGTATTGACAAATGAATACTGCGAGAACAACTTTAAGGTGTCGGATACCTTTATCTGGCCGCGCAGCGTCGAGTTTTGGGCAACCAATCCTTTGAAATCGCGTAGCTTCTCAATACACAATGGGCGGGCGCTTGCTCTTGATGATCAACAGCAGCCGTTTAAATTGTAACGGCTTGTCGGGGTCACGTGTATAGTGGCTGAGATCTTCTGAGACTTCGACCTCGCTGAGCGGGATCGACAGTTTCTGTTGCAGATGAGGCACGGTGGTTTCCAACTTCACATCCACTAACCGTTCAGTGCAGTCGAGCACTTCGGCGTTGATATCTCTTTGATCCTCAAACTGCACGGTGATCCGTTCTTCGGGGTTGATCCATGGCGTGATGAGAGCCAGCTTGTCTGCGCGACTCATGGAGGAGGGGTTGTCCATCATATTTGATATCATACTCTCATTAGTTCCCGCGAAGTCACTCGGGTATTCCCGTGGGGTTAATTCGGCGAGATGCCCAATCCTCCCATCAATGGCATCAAGCTTTCTTCTCCTGGTCCCTTCCCCTGCCGCGAGGCGTCAGTGATCTCTTCAAGGAGCTGAGCGGCCTCTGGGCTCAGCTGTTTCAACCTTTCTCCAAGTTCTCCGGACGTCAAGCCTTGTTGAATCTCGGCATCCGAGATTTGCCCGTCTTTGAGGCCCTGTTGGAGGATCTGTGCTAGGGATCGCACCTTTGCCAGGGTGTCAGGGGGCATGCCGTTCAGGATGCTGGCCGCGTCCTGCCGGCCACTCCCATGTTGAGCGGAGGCTGGAATGGCCCACAAAAGCGAAAACCCGTAGAGAGCGATCATCAGTAGTACCGTCAAACCCATCGCAGCCTCCTCTCTTTTGGCATCATGAGTCGCGCCTCCAAGCAATTCGATCCTTGCAGGATACCTGCCAGCTTCCTGTAGAAAGGAAAAATGATGTCTTAGAGGGAATAGGGAAGATCAAGTGCTCTAAAGCATTAACCGATACAGTTCCATACCCATGTGAGAAAACTAGCTTTTTAGACGACCTGGCGGAGAGTTGGCATGGTTTATCAAAATGAAACCGAGGGTGGAGGGGAGCGCTGATGCTTGAAGGGTGGGAATCTCCTGACGTCACGGTCTACCTGGTGGCCATTCTTGGACTTCTCGTCGTGTGGCAATACTACCAGATCCAAATCATGGCCGGGCGCATCATGGCCGTCGATATCTTCGATCGTTCCGGTATTCGCATGTATGTCTACGTGACTCCTCACGACGACCATGTCTGTGCGGTGTGTTCGGCATCGCACGGGCGCGTCTTCTTACCTTCCCAGGTGGCGAAGAAGAAATTTTTGCCGTTTACCGGGAAGTGTCAACGACCGACGCCCTGTATCGGGGTATTGGTTGGACTGTACGGAGCTTGGTTGGAAGCGAGAGGCGTGTTGGAGCACCTCCGCAACAATGCCAAAAAGGGGGGCATCCAGTTGTCTTCGGAAGAAGTGCGGGCCTTGGTGAACGGGCAGTGGGAACGCTGCATCGACACGGATCGGCTGGGGGTTCATCTGATCGAGGCCTTCAGCTATGAAAAGATCAATCAAGAGGTCTCGATCGAAGGCTATCGGTATGTGGTCAACGAGGGGAAAGAAGTGCGACATCTGATGTTTCTGGTTCCCGCCTACCTCCGACTCACGCAGTTGTTGCTTCGTGCCGGAGAAGAGGCTGAAGCGCTTGAGAACATCGAACGATTCGAAAGCCGCTTCCCATCGACGAAGCGCGGCCCCCATTTCCCATCAGATGAGCAGCGGGAGCTCATGAGGACGAAAAAAGCTCAATTATTGAAAGGCCTGCCTCTCCAAATGTCCGCCTAGCCCAGTCTTGCAAACCCAGATAGTTTGCCTATCCACCCGCCTACGCAGAAAGCCTGGGCTGTCAAGCCGTGGGGCTCTACCTGCTTCGCCGTTCACGCAACGACGATTGACCCACAGATCGTTCAGTAATTGGATTCGAGGCTGGTCGGGGTCTTATTGAGGACGGTCGCCGCGGCTTGCGACAGGGCTGCGTCGTGAACGTGGTCCAGTGAATAGATTCGAAACTGAATAAGTCGTGTGGGCAGAAGATCGAGGACTTCTTCCAACGGTTCGGTCGAAACCTGACTCGTCCCGGGGTCGTAAACATAGAGAGGATTTCCACGGCGGTCTTTGGGGTCAGGCCGTGGATCCAACAGGGCCATGTCCACGCGAAACGGCAGCCGCCTCAAGCCGGACGGCAACTCTTTGGCAATCTGTTGCTCAAAATGCCGATGGCTGGGAAATGCCATGCCGCGTTCTTGTCCTTTTTCTTTCAATGTGGTGCTGTAGGCCATCTTCCATTTGACGTCTCGGCCTAAAATTCGTGCCCACTCGTGACCTAGCTGCCTGCGGGCTTTGTGACGGGACTGTTTCCATCTCCGGACTTCCTCCAAGAGCGACCAATCGGTCAGGGTACGATACCCTTCCATATTCTTGCGCGGATCGTTGGGACAGAGCAGCTTCATCGTTTGACCGAAGATGTCCCGCAGATGAATGTCGATCGCTCTGGTAGTGCGATGGAAATAGACGTTGGAGTAGAGGTACATCCTGGTATTCAGGAACATTTGGAGTGACGGAAGCCCGGTTTTGTGAATGGTGAAACCTTTTTCTGTCACGATGCTGTAATGAATCAACCTCGTCAGATCGACCGGGCCTACCGCCACGCCGCACATATACGAGTCCCTCAAGACATAGTCCAGATTATCTCCGGTATAACTCCCTGAGATTACAGGCTGAAGCATGTTCAACCACCGGGGGAGGCTGGAATTATCCTTGCCTTTCTCCTTGAGGATCAGATGGGCGATCTGGTCGGGATTTAGTTCTTCCCCTTTCGCAAAGGGGCCTGACGGGCTTCGGCGAATTTTCCTGATGAGGGGAGCCAAGTGTTCCCGGATGATGATCTGGCCCAACCGTTCATGGGTGAGGCCATGCGCATGGAGAAAATTGTCATCGAAGAAATGGCAAAACGGACCGTGCCCGATGTCATGAACCAAGGCCGTCACCCGTAGGAATTCTTCGACAAAATTGGCCGATGGCACCTCTTTGACGGTTTTCTTGAGAAATGGATACAGATGTCGGGCGAATCGTCCTGCCACGTGCATGGTCCCGAGAGAATGCACGAATCGGGTATGTTCCGCCGAGGGATAGACCCAGCGGGCACTCTGTAGCTGGTAGATGTATCGTAGCCGCTGAACCCAGGGAGAGTCGATCAGGTCTTTCTCGGTATGTTCATGTGGATCGGGATGAGCATACGGTACAGTGAAAGTGACGTACTTGTGGATGGGATCGGCGATGAGTGCCGACCCATCATAGGGAGCGTCATGCCGGTCTGCCGATTCCATAGCCAGTGGGCATCTTAGCCCACCTGGTCGGAGGGCGGCAACGGTTCGGTCTTGGGTCTGACGGGCGTGGAGCGATGTTTGTGGAAAAATAGGTAGGCGGCCGGATAGGACAACAAGGCTCCGAGCACACTGAGAACGAGTCCTCCGAGTACGAAGGGAGCTGCGTAAGGAAGGACTTGTTGGTAGATGCCGCTGAAACTCAGATCCTGCCACTCAAAATTCGGTACATCGGTCCGTCCCAAGAGCAATGCACCGGTCCAGTAGGTTGCGCCTAAGATGGGAATGATGGTCCAGGGATTGTTGATCAAGGCACCAGTGAGCAAGGCCAAGAAATTGAGCCCAAACAGCCAGGTGCACAGCACGACCAGCGCCATGTGCAAGCCGTAGGCGGGTGAGAACGCGATAAAGACGCCCAGCGCAAATGCCAGCGCGGTGCGTTGCGGTGACTCCTGCAAGTGGAGCACTTGGCGTAAGAGCGCCCGAAATGATCGTCGTCCCCGAGCAGAGGGCTGCTGGCTCATATCGGACATCAGAGGAAATGCTCGTAACTGGTGACCGGCATCGGCTGCGTCAGACCGTCGGAGGTCATCTGAATTCCGAACCGTTGCGGGCGAATCGTTCCGATACGGGTCATGCGATAGCCTCGTGTTCGTGCTTCCCGTTCAATAGTCTCGCAGTCGCGCGGAGAAGCGGTGAACAGAAGCTCATAGTCTTCGCCACCGGTGAGCGCAAGTCGAGATGGCGAGACGCCGATCGCCGATGCATAGGCTCGGCAGGCTGGTGAGATGGGTAGCCTTTCGAGTTCCACCTCTGCGCCCACGCGACTTTCCTCGCAAATGTGCCGAAGATCTCCGGAGAGGCCGTCGGACAGATCAATGGCAGCGGAGGCGAGTCGTCTATCGTTGAGCCACCGGCCCTCGGCGACCCTCGCAGTAGGGTGGGTATGGCGGCGGATAAGAAATTTCCGATCGGAGCGCGAGAAAGCGGTGTTCCTCCTTCCCGAGGTTGTGCTGCTCCTCAAGAGTTTGAGTCCTGCCAGAGAGTCTCCGAGAGTGCCCGAGACACAGATTTGGTCTCCCACTTTGGCACCGTGCCGAAAAAGCGCCCGACGCCCCCTCGTTGTGCCGATCAGGGTGATGCTGAGAAAGAGTCCAGCCTTGGAGGCTGAAGTGTCACCGCCGATGAGGGCCACGTCGTAAAGGCGGCAAGCCTTCATCAAGCCGCGGTACAACGCGTAGATGTGCGACCGCTTCACTGTCTTCGGGATGGCGAGCGAAATGAGCAGATAGCGAGGGACGGCGCCCATCGCGGCAATATCGCTGAGGTTGGCCATGGCTGCCCGGTATCCGACCGACTCAGGGGTAGCCGACTTCATGTCAAAGTGAATTCCTTCGGCAAGCAAATCCGTCGTAAGATGGCACCAGGCCTGGGCGGAGGTCTCAATTACGGCTGCGTCGTCGCCGATGCCCTGAACGAGCCCTGGTGCGTGACGGGCAAACCGACCTTCGAGAGATCGGATCAGAGCAAATTCCTGAATGGGGGGGGTGGCCTGACGACGGGCCATGGCACTATCCTATGACCGTGCGGGCATTCGGTTTGCCATCACCGTGGCAGGGAGTTCGTGAGGCCGCCGACCTTTTCCGGATCGCAGCGGGCGGATGCGCGTCGGCGCCGGGGGAGCCGATGGTTTCCTAGTGGCTGGCGAAGGCCTAGCGCTTCGGCGGAGGGCGATCTTCATGACGTCGTCCATGGTATCGACGAACGCCAATTGAATGCCTTTGAGGAGATGTTTGGGGATTTCCTCTAGGTCCTTCTTGTTCCGACGTGGGAGGATTACCGTCGTGAGCTTCGCTCGTTTCGCCGCCAAAATCTTTTCCTTGAGTCCCCCGATTGGAAGTACGCGGCCGCGCAAGGTGATTTCTCCAGTCATCGCCAGATCTCGCCTTGCCGGCGTGCCGGAAAATGCCGAGGCGATGGCGGTTGCCATCGTGATGCCGGCCGAAGGACCGTCTTTAGGGATGGCTCCAGCCGGCACATGGATGTGCAGGTCTTGTTTGCTAAACATCCCAGGGTTGAGATGCAAGGTTTTTTCTCGTGAGCGGACATAGCTGAGAGCCGCCTGAGCGGATTCTTTCATCACATCTCCGAGGTGGCCGGTGAGGGTCAATTGGCCTTTCCCCTTCATCACCGTCGCCTCGATGTAGAGTACGTCGCCGCCCGCTTCCGTCCAGGCCAGGCCGGTGGCCACACCGATCTCGTCTTTCTCGAGTTCCGCTTCCGGCACATATTTCGAAACGCCTAGATATTTGTTGAGATTGGATGGATCGATCGGAAACCCCTGGCCTTTGCCTTCGGCGACTTTCTTCGCGACCTTGCGCATCACGTTGGCGATCTCACGCTCAAGATTCCGCACTCCGGCTTCCCGCGTGTAGTGCGAAATAATCTGGCGGATCGCCGGTTCCGTAAGACGGACATGTTTGCTCGTAATCCCGTGCTCTTCGAGCTGACGGGGAATCAGATACTTCTGGGCGATGCCGAGTTTCTCTTCTTCGGTATATCCGGGGATTTCGATGATCTCCATGCGATCGCGCAACGCGGGAAGGATCGGATCGATCAGATTCGCCGTGGTGATGAACATGACTTCGGTCAGGTCGAATGGGACCCCGAGGTAGTGGTCGGTGAACGCGCTGTTTTGTTCCGGGTCGAGGACCTCCAGCAAGGCTGCCGAGGGGTCGCCCCGAAAATCCATCCCGACCTTGTCCACTTCGTCGAGCATGAACACGGGGTTGCCGGTGCCTGCTTGCTTCATGCCCTGGATGATGCGTCCCGGTAAGGCGCCGACATATGTGCGGCGGTGGCCGCGGATTTCGGCTTCATCCCGCACACCGCCCAAACTGATACGCACAAACTCGCGCCCCAACGCGCGGGCGATCGATTTCCCCAGTGATGTTTTTCCGACTCCCGGTGGGCCGACGAAGCAGAGGATCGGCCCTTTCATCTTTTCTTTCAGCTTTCGGACGGCCAGATACTCCAGGATTCGCTCCTTGACCTTTTCGAGGTCGTAGTGGTCCTCGTTCAACACCTTGACGGCAGCCTTCAGATCGAGGTTATCCTTCGACCGCTTGGCCCATGGCAATTCGACCATCCATTCCAGATAGGTCCGCACCGTCGCGGATTCGGCAGTATCCGGGTGCATTTTCTCCAGACGCTTGAGTTGCTTTTCGGTTTCCTTCAGCACCTTATCGGGCATCTTCGCGTCTTTGATCCGCTTGCGGAATTCCGTGACTTCTTCCGCTCGTTCATCGAGTTCACCCAACTCCTTTTGAATGGCCTTCAGCTGTTCCCGAAGAAAATACTCCCGTTGGGTCTTGTCCATCTCGCCCTTGGCTTGTGCCTGGATCTTTTGCTGCATGGAGAGGACTTCGATTTCCTTCCCGAGAATGTCGCTCACCTGGCGAAGGCGTTGAATCGGGTCTGAAATTTCTAGAACGGCTTGGGTGGCGTCGACCTTGAGACCGAGATTAGAGACCACCATGTCGGCCAATCGGCCTGGCTCTTCGAGGTTTTCAATGACGACCATGACATCGGGGATCAAGACTTTTCCCAAGCTCACGATTCGTTCGATCTGCTCTTTCACGGTCCGCATGACGGCTTCCGCCTCCAGGGGCGTGGCCGTCGGCTTCGTATCAATCAGCTTGTCGATCCGAACGGAGTAGTAGGGGTCGGTCTGAATGTATTTGGTGATCTTCGCTTTGGCGATGCCCTGCACCAGGATCTTGATACGTTCATCCGGCAGCTTCAGCATCCGCATGATGATGCCGACGGTGCCGATCATGTGGATGTCTTTTGGAGCGGGATTCTCGACATCGAGCGCTTTTTGAGTCGCGAGGAAGATCATCCGATTGCCGGCAAGGGCCGCTTCGATGGCCTTGATCGACATGTCGCGTCCGACGAAAAGGGGAAGCACCATATAGGGAAAAACGACGATATCTCGAACCGGCAACAGCGGGAGTTGACCCGGAACTTCAATGTTTTGGGGAGGCTGAATATCTTGTTCGTTTGGGTCGGTCATATGCCTGCCTGTTCTTTATCTATGAGGTGACAGTTCGACGGACCGGGTTGTGCAACGACACAGTAACGCGTCTGAGCGACATGTCTCTCTCGTCTTCGAGCCTCAGCGTGCCATCATGTGAAACTGAATGACCGATCGGGATTGCGCAATGCAACGTGTCGGATAATCCGTTCAATAGCAAGCTGGGTACTGAATGGTCGTTGCCGGGAACCCCGCGACTGAGTGCCCATCACAACCGATGGGGTCATCCTCGACGACTATTCGATGTGGTGTGCATTCTGGTCGAAAGGTAGTCGCGGAATTCCGATCCCAATGCCGGGTTCTTCAACGCGAACTCAACGGTGGCGATCAAAAAGCCCAATTTGTCTCCGGCATCATGGCGTTGTCCCTCTACCTCAAGCGCATACATCGGAGATTTTTTTGCAAGTGTCTTGAGTGCGTCGGTCAACTGAATTTCTCCGTTCTTTCCCGGGGCGGTCTTTCTCAGAATCGGAAAGATTTCGGGAGGAAGGACATACCGGCCGATCACGGCGAGTGTGGATGGGGCATCGGTCGGCGACGGTTTCTCAACCAAATCCTCAACCCGATGCAAACCGTGGGCGAGGCGCTTGGGGGTCACGATTCCGTACCGGCTGACGTCTGCCTTCGGAACCTCCTGCACCCCTAGAACCGCCCCATGGCGTTTCTTATAGATGTGGATCAATTGTGCGAGCCCTGGGACATCGGCGTCGATAATCTCATCCCCGAGAATGACGGCGAAGGGTTCATCGCCGATCAGGTGCTGCGCGCATAACACGGCATGCCCCAAGCCGAGGGCCTCGGATTGCCGCACGTAACAGAAGTTCGCGAGGTTCGAGATCTGTCGGATCTGATGGAGCACCTGACTCTTACCGGTGCCTTTCAAATTTTCTTCCAACTCGACGGAACGATCAAAATGATCTTCGATAGCGCGTTTGCCGCGGCCGGTAATCACGATAATGTCTTCGATGCCCGAGGCCACCGCTTCTTCGACGGTATATTGAATGAGCGGCTTGTCGACCAACGGCAACATCTCTTTGGGGGAGGCCTTGGTGGCAGGAAGGAACCGCGTCCCAAGGCCGGCGGCGGGAATGACCGCTTTTCTGACAGTCAGACGTGACATGGCAGGATACTATGTGATGGGGTCTGTGAAGTCAAGAAACAGACGAACTCATCGCATCGAAGGCGACGTCGTTCGTTTCCGTGAAAAGAAGATACGAGTGTTCTTACGAACGAGACGTGTGTCGTGCCGTTTCTCCTGGCTGGTGGCGGTCACGATCGAGCAATCCTTGGGAGTGTTGGGATCGGAGCCAAGCGGGAGACATGCACATCGAAATAAGAATGGGACACTCCTTTACAATGCAGGATGACCCCAATATAATCCGCAAGTTTTGCGCGGTCAGGTGGTGCGAGGACGTTCGCGTGGTAGCTGCCTGGTTGCGGATCCCCGACGAGCGTGCTCTAGCGGTCCAGCGCGTTCTTCAGGGCGGGACAGACTGACTCGTGGGGAGTCGGCGTACGGTCGATAACGGAGAGGACCTGTGTGATGGTTCCAGCCGCATCATCCGTGTCCATACTTCGCCACAGGAATCCCTATCGGTGACCGAGCATGCCGTCTACAGGACTCGGTCGTTCGTGGTCGCGGTCATGGTTGTCTCTGTGTTGTGGAGCGTGCTCGAAGTACTCGCCCAGACTCCCGAACTCAAGGTCGCCTCGATTGAGATTCGGGGAGCCAAACGAATCGAAATTCCGGCGATTGCCGGTCGGCTCACGCTGAAAGTCGGCGATCGCTATACGCCGGAAAATGTGCGTGGACAAGTGAGGATATTGTACGACACGGGGTTTTTTGAGGATGTGCAGGTTGAAACCGAATCGGTTCCCGAGGGAATGGTTCTGACCTTCGTCGTGCAGGAGAAGCCGTTCATCACCGAGATCGTCTTCGACGGTAACGAGGAATTGACCGAAGAGAAGTTGAAGGAAAAAACGACCATCAAGAGCCAGACATTTCTCGATCAACAGCAGGTGAAGGAAAGCGCCGAGACCATCCGTCTGGCCTACCAGCGTGACGGATACTACAATGCACAGGTTGTTCCCGTGATCGAGACGTTAGATGAGGATCGGAAGCGCCTGACTTTTCATATCACGGAGGGAGAGAAGGCCAAGGTCAAGACGGTGATATTCGAAGGGCTGCGTGCGGCAACGAAAAATGAGATGTTCAAGGTCATGGCGACTCGGGAATGGGTTCCCTGGTACGGCTTCGTGACGAGGCTCCAGTTGCCTTCGAAGGTGTCCGACGCGGGCGTCTTGAAGCGTGAAGAGCTGACCAACGATGTGGAGCGGATCAAGGAAGTGTTGTTGAATAAAGGCTACTTCAATGCTCGGGTCGGCCAGCCGTCGGTGGAGCTCACCGAAGATAAGAAATGGTTCATCGTCAGTTTCCACATCACCGAGGGAGAGCCGTTCACCATAGGAGAAATAGGGTTTCGAGGGCACACGGTGTTTGAGGAGCCCGAGCTTCGAGCAGGATTGAAGATGAAAGAAGGGGAGATCTTTCAACGTGCCAAGATTCGAGATGAGATCGGGCGACTGACGGACTTGTACGGAAGCAGAGGGTATGCATTCTCCGAAGTCTTGCCCAACGTGAATCCGAACAATGAGGAGCGGACGATCGCCGTCATCTTCAACATCAAAGAAGGGGAGATGATGCGGATCCGACAGATCAATATCTACGGGAATGACAAGACGCGAGATAACGTCATCCGCCGAGAAATAAGAGTAGACGAACAGGATGTGATCGACACTGCCTCCCTGAAGCGAAGTTTTCAACGATTGAACAACTTGAATTTCTTCGAGACGGTCGAAATCCTGCCCGCGCAAGTCGCACCCGACAAGGTCGATTTAAACGTGCGTGTAAAAGAAAAGCCGACAGGGATGTTCAGCCTCGGCGGTGGATTCAGTACACTGGATCGACTGGTGGCGATCGCCGATATCACCCAAGGGAATTTGTTTGGGTACGGCTATCTCCTTCGCGTCCGCGGGCAACTCGGCCAGCGAAGAACCCTCGGATCCATCACCTTCCGCAATCCCTACCTGTACGATTCACTGACCTCGCTGCAGATAGACGGCTACAGCAGTCAGACGAATTACATTTCCTATTTTGAGCAGCGAGCCGGAGGAAATATCACGCTGGGTCGGTGGTTTTCGGAGTATGTGACGGGGAGCTTCACTTTCTTTGGAGAGCAACTCACGTTCAAGGACCCTCAAGCAGGTCTCTGTACTCCGGGGTTTGAGTTGGTTCCTGTCGTGTGTCAGCAGCTGGGGACGCAGTCGTCGACAGGATTTCGGACGACGTTGTTCAGAGATACACGGGACTACTACCTCGATCCCAGAAGCGGCTGGCGTGTCGGCGGAGGGTTTGATGTCGGAACACCCTATTTGGGCGGGACCAACAACTTCATCAAATATTATTTGGATGTCATCAAGGTCACGCCGCTTCCGTTCGATGTGAGGCTGTCGTTACGGGTCCGCCTTGGTGAGGTCCAGGGAGTCAACGGGGCGCAGATTCCACTGAATGAAAGGTTCTTCGTAGGCGGCATCAATACCGTGCGTGGGTTTGTCTTCGGCCGGGCCGGCCCCGTAGTCCCCACGACACAGGCTCCCTACGGCGCGGCGAGGCAATTGATCTTCAACAACGAGTTGATCTTTACGATCTCCTCCGAGGCGAAATTGAACGGTGTGCTCTTTTTCGACTACGGAAAAGGTTTTGACGACGGTGAACTGTGGTCGCTCAAACTGAGGAGCGCGGTCGGTGTAGAAGCACGTTGGATATCTCCCTTTGGCCCGTTGCGTGCCGCCTACGGGATCAACCTTGATCGACGGCCCGGTGAAAAATTTGGTGTGTTTGAGTTTACAATCGGAACCTTGTTTTAGTCGGAGCCTTGACGTGGTTCGCTGGAATGGGCATCGGTGGAAACAATCGGCGGGGCGGATCGAATGGGCGGCGATGACGGTTGCGGTCAGCATCATGCTGGGCCTCAGTGGATGCGCTGGAGGCGGCGGCAAAATTGACGGAAAGATCGGCGTGATCAATTCACAGCACTTGCTCAACGAGACGAGTGCGGGCAAGAAGGCCAAAGAGAATCTGACCGCCTTTTCGAAAAATCGGCAGGCGCTGATGGAATTGGAGGAAAAGGAGTTGCGACGGATGGAAGAGGACTTTGTCAAGCAGTCCTCCATCCTAAGCCCCGCCGCGAAACGAGATCGGGAAGAACAGTTTCGCCGGCGCATGCAAGAGTACCAGCAAAAGGCCTCGGAATTGAATCGGGAAGTCCAAGAAAAACAAAAAGACGTTCTGGAAGGGTTTCGTGACAAGATCGAAATCACTGTCGCGAAGGTCGCCAAGCGACTCGGGTTGCAGATTGTCGTCGACAAGAGTAAAGGTGGGCCGACCATCTATCATGAAGCAGGCCTGGACATTTCAGGGGCGGTCATCGAGGAGTTCAACCGCGACTATCCCTAGTCGCTGCGGGAGGTAGTCATGACGAGTGCAGGGAGAGTCATAGTGGTAGCCGTCGCGTTGTCACTAGCGCAGTGGGTTCAGCCGCTCTATGCTGGGGAGGCGATTCGGGTCGGGGTCATGGATCAACAGCTGGTGATGGAACGTACGAAGGCCGGGAAGCTGGCCTTGGAGGAGGTGAAGGGGTATTCCATGACCAGACAGAAGATCATTCATGCCGATGAGCAAGAACTTAAGGATTTGGATCAGTCTTTACAAGATCCGAACGCCAAGCTTACCGACCAGGCGAGGCAAGAGAAAGAGGAGCAGTTGCGGAGTAAGATGGAAGCGTATCAGCGCCGTCTTCAGGAGTTTAATCGCGAAGTTCAGCAAAAGCAGCGCGAGATGGTGGCGGAATATGCACGAAAGATCGCAGCCGCAGCGCAGGCGGTGGCTCAGAAAGATGGATATACGGCTATTTTCGACAAAGGGAATGAGGCGCTCATCCGCATCGTCCTGTATCATCAGCCCGGGTTGGACGTGACGGAGTCGGTCATCAGGGAATTTGATCGGCAGAATCCTTGAACCATAAGAACTATCCGGGACAGAGAGGAGGCAGAGCCAATGGCATCGGTCGAGCAGGCTGAGATTCAGGCATTACTTCCCCACCGGTATCCCTTCTTGCTGGTGGATCGAGTCAAGGAGTTTGAACCGCATAAGCGGATTGTTGGGATCAAGAATGTGACGGTGAATGAACCGTTCTTCCAAGGACATTTCCCTGGACGCCCTGTGATGCCGGGGGTGCTGATTATCGAAGCCATGGCGCAGGCGGCTGGCGTTCTGGCTTTCAAATCGGGGGGGCCGGTCGGAAAAACCGTCATGTATCTGACGGGTATCGACGAGGCAAAGTTCCGGCGACTGGTGGTGCCGGGCGATCAGCTCCGTTTTGAGATTGAGGTGCTCAAGAAGCGTCCACCGTTCTGGAAAATGCAAGGGAAGGCATATGTAGACAATGAGGTGGTCTGTGAAGCCGTGGTGACGGCGATGGTGATGGAAGAGAAGACGGAAACACGGTAGGCAGTCCTGATCGTTCCTGGACCTTGACGAGTATGGCGGGGTTGTGGACAGGTCAGCGATCCGGTGGTTGACCTAATGATCGGTGATGTTTGACGCTAGTAAAGGGGGGCATGCGTGAAGATACATCCTACAGCGATCGTTCATCCTAAGGCGAGCCTCGATGGTGACGTGGAAATCGGGCCATTTTGTGTAGTCGGAGAACACGTCGTAATCGGAAAAGGCAGCCGACTGCTCTCTCATGTGAACATTGATGGGTGGACGGAAATTGGAGAGCGAAACGAAGTGCACCCGTTTGCTTCGATCGGAGGTCCTCCTCAACACCTGGCTTACAAGGGGGAGCCGACCAAGGTCATCATCGGCCATGACAACATTATCCGGGAGTATGTCACGATCAACCGTGGAACCGTCCAAGGGGGGGGAGTGACCTCTCTCGGGTCGAAGGGCATTCTGATGGCCTACGTGCATGTGGCACATGATTGCCGGCTCGGCGACCATATTATTATGGCCAATGCGGCAACCCTTGCCGGGCACATCACCATCGGGGATCATTCCGTCATCGGAGGTTTAACCGGTGTGCTTCAGTTTGTGCGCGTCGGAGACTACGTGATGGTCGGCGGTTGTTGTGCCATTGGTCAGGATATTCCTCCATTTACCTTCGCAGCCGGTGGGTACCGAGCACATCTGTATGGTCTGAACACAGTCGGCTTGCAACGGCACGGCTTCTCAGCGGACCGCATTACCTTGCTCAGGAAGGCGTTTGATCTCCTCTTTCGGCAGGGGCACCGAACAGCCGAGGCGATTCGACTGGCAAAAAAGGAGTTTAAGGGACAGGCCGATGTGGCCAAGATTCTCACGTTTATGGAGGGCACCAAACGCGGAATCTCGCGGGCGGTCAGCCTCGATTTGGAGCGCGAGTTCGATCAACAAATTTGATGGCAGCCGCTATGCCCCTGACCATGCCTATACCAGAGGGTCGAATCGGCGTGATCGCCGGGAATGGACGATTTCCGATCATCTTTGCGGATAATGCCCGCAAGATGGGACTTCAGGTATTCGCGGTGGCTCACGAGGGCGAAACCGAACTGGAGCTTGAACGGCATGTCGATCGAATCCATTGGGTCAAGATCGGCCAACTCAATAAGTTGATCAACGCGTTCAAGTCCGACGGCGTCCGGAACGTGGTCATGTTGGGAGGGATCAAGAAAACTCGCGTTTATAGCCATGCACGTCCTGATTTTCGCGTGCTGGCTCTGGCCACGAAGTTGGTCCTCTGGAAGGATGATGATATCCTACGCGCAATCGCTGCGGAACTCGAAAAGGATGGCATCACCATCTGTGAGTCGACGTTCGGCCTGGAAGGGATTTTGGTTGAGGAAGGAACGCTCACGTCACGCCAGCCGACCAAGAAAGAGTGGGTCGACATCCGCTACGGCTGGGATGTGGCCAAAGAGACGGGGCGTCTGGACATCGGCCAATGCGTCGTGATCAAGAACCGAGTCGTCGTCGCGGTGGAAGCAGTCGAAGGAACTGATGAGGCGATCAAGCGCGGAGGGGCGTTGGCCAAGGATGGGGCGGTGGTGGTGAAACGGAGCAAGCCTCAGCAGGATCTCCGTTTTGACCTGCCGGCCGTCGGTCCCAGGACGATCGAGGTCATGCGTTCCGTCAAAGCCTCGGTGCTTGCAGTCGAGGCCGGTCGGTCGGTGATGCTCGATCGAGAACTGTTGATCAGCAAGGCGGAGGAAGCCGGAATCGCCGTCGTCGGCCTCGCTCGCGAAGAGGAACTCAGCACGGGTACCTAAGTCAACGGAGATCTATTGATTTCCGAAACTCAACAAATCAATCGGTCAACAGATTCCCCCCAATTCAGTCCAAGAGGTGTATGGCCAAGCTACGTGCCGGTGTAATCGGGGTTGGGCATCTGGGCCGACATCATGCACGGCTCTATGCCACGCTGCCCGGCTCGACGTTGGTCGGCGTGGTCGATCAAGACTACGAACGGGCCAGACTCATCGCTGATCGGCACAGCGCACGGGTCTTCGGCAGTCTTTCCGAACTCTTAAAGCAGGTCGATGTCGTCAGTGTCGCCGTCCCTACCTCCGCTCACTATGCTGTCGCCAAAGTCTGCCTTGAAGCTGGAAAACATGTCCTGATTGAGAAGCCCATTACCGTACTTCCATCCGAGGCACAGGAACTTGTGGACTTGGCGAAGGTCAAGGGGCGCTGGCTGCAAGTGGGCCATAGCGAGCGGTTCAATCCCATCATGCAGATGATGCGGCCGCATATCCAGCGGCCGGTGTTTTTCGAGTGTCACCGGCTCGGCACATTCAATGAGCGGGGCACCGACGTCGATGTCGTACTGGATCTGATGATTCACGATCTGGATCTGATCTTGTCCTTCAATCCAGGGCCGGTGGAAGAGGTGCGGGCTGCCGGAGTGCCGGTGCTTTCCTCAACCAGCGATATCGCGAATGCTCGCATCCAATTTAGAAGCGGGTGTGTCGCCAACTTAACTGCGAGCCGAGTGTCTTTACACACCATGAGGCGGTTACGTCTGTTCCAGCGCGACAGTTATGTGTCGATGGATTTCCAGTCCCGTCAGGGAATGATCGGACGCCGGTCGGCTGAGCCGGGCCAAAAACCGAGGGTGGCTGTTGAAGAGTTCAAGGCTGGAGACGGCGAGCCGCTAAAATTACAACTCGAATCGTTTCTGCATGCGATCCAGACGGAATCTTGCCCAGTGGTATCGGGCGAAGACGGGGCGGCCGCCCTGGAAGTTGGTCATCTGGTGCTGTCCGCAATCAAGGAGTTTCTGCAACGCAATGCATAGGACGCCGCTAGGGGATCGGCGTGGCAGTGGCCTCGGCTTAGTTCATCGGATCGTCATTCATCACAGTCTGCATCTTCGTAGATCATCATGGCACGCATTCTGATCATTACCGGCGAAGCCTCCGGAGATCTCCATGGAGCTAATCTCGCCAAAGCGCTGAGAGCAAAGGATCCGCACGTCTCGCTGGTGGGGGTCGGAGGAGCGGCCATGGAGGAGGCCGGCGTGCAACTCGTGAAAGAGACGAGGCGGTTCGATGTCATCGGGGTGGTCGGTCCGTCGATCATCATCGCCGTGATCAAACGGCTCCTCGCCATGCGGCGATTGTTCAGGTCGGAGCGGTGGGATGCCGTCGTCTTTATTGACCATCCGGGGTTAAATCTCCGGTACGCCTATTTCGCCAAGGCAGCAGGGCTTCGTGTGTTTTACTATATCGCCCCGCAGATCTGGGCCTGGGGGGGCGTGCGAATCCACTTGATCAAGAGCAGGGTGGATCACGCCTTGGTGATTCTGCCCTTTGAAAAAGCCATTTATGACCGGGCAGGGATTCCTTGTACATTCGTCGGCCATCCACTTTTGGATGCAGTCGAATCTCAGTATGATGCCAAGAGCTTGCGAGCGAGTTTTAATCTCACATCGGAAGGACGGGTGATCGCGTTATTGCCGGGAAGTCGGACGCGGGAAGTGCGAGATTTGTTGCCGATCCTCCTGGAGGCGGCTGAGAAATTGGCTCGTCGAGAGCCGAAAACCCAGTTTATCCTGGCACAGGCCTCCACGATTCAGGATAATTTGCTATGGTCCCTCTTGCGGCAAAGCTCCGTTCCTGTCACTGTGGTCAAAGAGCAGGCCAGTGAAGTCATGGCTGTGGCGGATTTGGCCCTTGTCGCGTCGGGTACGGCGACGCTACAGGCGGCGGTCGTGGGCACACCTCTAATTCTGGTATATCGACTTCCACCAGTGACGTTCGTGCTTGCCTGCCTCTTGGTTCGAGTGCGCTGGATCGGGCTGGTGAACCTGGTGGCCGGTCGGACCGTGGTGCCCGAGTTGGTCCAGTTTGAAGCCACCGGACAGCGTGTCTATGAAGAAGCGTTGCGGATTTTGGAAAATCGTGTTGTGTATGATGTCATGAAACGAAGTCTGGCAAAGGTGCGAGAGGCTCTGGGCGAACCGGGTGCGTCAGCCAGAGCTGCAGAGGTGGTGTTGGCGGCATGTCAGGCTTAGAGCGATTCAAGCGGCTCATGAGGTATGTGAAGCCGTACCGGATGCGGTTCTGGGGAGCCTTTGTCTGTTCAGGTCTGGTGGCACTACTCAGCGGGGCCTATGCGTGGCTGGCACGCCCGGTTTTGGACGATATCTTCATCCAAAAAGACGAACAGATGTTATTGGTGCTGCCGTTGGCGCTCTTAGGGGTCGCGACGCTGAAGGCGGTGTTCAGCTACGGCGTGGGATATTTGATGGCCTATGTCGGCAATCGGGTCGTGGCGGACATCCGACAGCAATTGTTCCAACAGCTTATGCGGCTGTCTGTCGGATTTCATGACACCAATACCTCGGGACGCCTGGTCTCCCGGGTCGTGAATGATGTGGGGATGATGGCAAACGCCGCTTCGAGCGTCGTCAAAGACATTTTCCAGAACGGTCTCACCTTCCTGGCGATGGTCGGCGTCATCCTCTATCAGAATTGGAGGTTGGCGGCGATCTCTCTGGTTGTCATCCCGCTCTCGGCCTTGACGATGGTGCGGGTAGGAAAACGATTGAAGCGATTGGCGACCAGTGGACAGGAGCAAATGGGGGACATGGCCTCAACGCTCCAAGAAACGTTCGCGGGCATCCGAGTCGTGAAAGCGTTCGGGCGGGAAGAGGCGGAGGCTGAACGATTTAAGGAGCGAAACCAAACCTTTCTCTCAACCACCTTGAAGTCCAATCAAGTCTGGTCGCTCGGCCACTCGCACATGGAAATCATCGGAGTGATCGGGGTCGCGACCATTATTTGGTATGGAGGCTATCTGGTCATTCATGAGGTGATGACTCCCGGGGCCTTTTTCTCGTTCCTGGCGGCGATGTTTATGGCCTATACCCCGATCAAAAAACTGTCGGGCGCCAACAATTTGATTCAACAGGCGCTGGCAGCGGCTGAGCGTGTCTTCGACGTATTGGACTTGGAAACCGAGCGGTCTCAGAATCGCGGGACGGTACCGCTGGCGGGGATCAATCGGGCAATTGAATTCCAGGGCGTCTCCCTGCGGTATGAGAATCAGACGGCCCCGGCTCTGACCGATGTGGATCTCACTATTAAGCCCGGCGAAGTGGTGGCACTCGTCGGAAGCAGCGGAAGCGGAAAGACCACATTGGTCAGTTTGCTGCCGCGTTTCTACGAACCGACCATGGGTCGCATCGTCATAGACGGCATCCCCTTAACCTCATACGAGTTAACGTCGCTGAGGGGCCATATTGGAATCGTCTCGCAAGAGATCGTCTTGTTCGATGATACCGTCCGAAGCAACATCGCGTTCGGAAGGACCGGTGCCGGCCAGGCCGACGTCGAGCAGGCGGCGAAATCGGCCTATGCCCATGACTTTATTCTTCGCCTGCCGGGAGGGTACGATACGATCATCGGAGAACGAGGCCTCAAGCTGTCGGGCGGCGAGCGGCAACGCCTGGCGATCGCCAGAGCCATTCTTCGCGACCCCCCGCTGCTGATCCTCGATGAAGCGACATCGGCACTCGATACCGAATCTGAACGGATCGTGCAGTTGGCCTTGGCCAATTTGATGAAGAACCGAACGACCTTGGTGATTGCCCATCGGCTCTCGACCATCCAAAACGCGGATCGAATCGTCGTCTTGGATCGAGGGGCTATTGTTGAAGTGGGCTCTCATGAGGAACTGCTTCGGCAGGGCGGCGTCTATCGCCGGCTGCATGCTATGCAATTCCAGGATGTGACTAGTGTGTGATGACGTGAGGTGCTGAGTGCTGAGGACTGAGGGGGTGACCAGTCTGAAGAAGCGTGTCGCACAGTGGGTGAAGCGTTCTCTTCTGCCGCCGGTCGGGGCCGCTGTCATTCGCGGTATCGCACGCTCGATGCGCTATGAGATTCGCAGTCACGAAGAGGCTGATGCGTCGTTATATGGGGCGGGGCGCCACATAATTCTGACCTTCTGGCATGACCAGCAGTTGATGATGCTGATCGGCCACCAAGGAAAAGCTGCCCATGTTTTAATCAGCCGGCATGGCGATGGAGAAATCATCGCGCGGATCATTGCCCGATTCGGCCATGAAGCGGTTCGCGGGTCGAGCACGCGTGGAGGAGCTGGCGCGCTTCGGGCCCTGATCAAGCTGGGACGATCCGGCCGGAATGTTGCGGTGACGCCCGACGGCCCCAAGGGGCCGCGTCACATCGCAAAGCTCGGAGTGATTCATCTGGCCAAGGCGACAGGCCTTCCAATCGTGCCAGCCGCCTCTGCCTGTTCAAAAAAAAACTCTTTGCGAGCTGGGACCGCTACATGGTCCCATATCCGTTTTCCAGAGGCCTGATTCTCTACGGAAGTCCGCTCTGGGTCTCGCGCGAAGCCGAAGATGCCTCACTTGAAGCGACTCGAATGGAGCTAGAGACGGTTCTCAATCGATTGACGGACCAGGCGGAACGAGACGTTATTCGTTAATCGCCAAGCACAGCCCCAAGCGCGAATGCTTCCGGTCATTCTATGTTTGACGCATGACGAATGACGGTCGGCGGTGTTTTCATGTGGAAGCTTCTCTATAACATCGGCCTTCTTTTCGCGACCCCTGTGATTATGGGCGTCCTCCTAGCCAAGCCACGTTGCAGGCCAGGATTGTTCCAGCGGATGGGCTGGCATGGCCACTCTTCCGACGGCGGTGGATCGCCGCAGCCGCTTGTTTGGGTGCACGCGGTTTCGCTCGGTGAAGTGGTGGCGGCAGCGCCGCTCGTGAAGGCACTGCAGGAGCGCCATCCGGAGTTTCGCTACATCGTGACGACGGTAACCGAGACCGGGCGTGAGGCGGTCGAACAACGTTTAGGGGGCATCGCCGAACATCGATACGCTCCGCTGGATTTTCCCTGGGCCGTGGCCGGTATGGTTCGGTGCCTGCGTCCAATGCTCTATGTGTTCGTCGAGACTGAAATATGGCCGAACCTACTGTGGACGTTACGAGATCACGATGTGCCCTCTGTATTGGTGAATGGGCGGCTGTCATCCCGGTCGTTTCGCCGTCAAGATTTGCCCATGATTCGCTCCTTCTATCGCTCCGTGCTTCAGACGTTGACTCTCTGTCTGATGCAAACCGATAGGGATGGGGATCGTCTAGTTGCATTGGGGGCCGACCCGTCGCGGGTTCACGTGACCGGCAATATCAAGTTTGATCAACCGCTGCCGGACGTTCGATCGGATGAGTTGCTCCGCCGAGGCTTCGGGATCGATGAGCAGGAGCAGTTGATTCTCGCCGGCAGTACGCATCCCGGAGAAGAAGAGCTGCTGGTCTCGGCTTACCGACAGATCGTGAAGACCTATCCCTCAACGGTGTTGATGTTGGCGCCGCGCCATATCGAGAGGACGGAACGACTCGAAGCGACGCTTCGAGCAGCCGGATTGATCGTTCAGCGGAGGAGTCGGATTCGAGAGAAGCGATCCGGGCCACGCGTGGTCATTTTGGATACCAGAGGGGAGCTGTCTCGCGCGTATCGAGAAGCGGTCGTGGCATTCGTCGGCGGGACTCTGGTTCCCGTGGGTGGGCATAATTTGTTGGAACCGGCTGTGTGGGGCATACCCGTCATGTTTGGGCCCCATACAGACCATTGTACGGAGGTCGCGACGCTCTTATCCGAAGCCGGAGGAGGGCGCCGCGTGACGGGAGTGGAGGATCTGGTCGCCTTTCTTGAGGAATGGTTAGGTCAGCCTGAAATCCGATATCGGGTAGGGCAGGCTGCAAGGCAGGCGGTGTTGGATAATCAAGGCGCACTCACACGGAGTTTGGAGTTCATCGAAACCTGTCTCCGTGCGGCTCCTTCGTACTCCGATTCTTGTGTGGCAACGGGGCCTGGGCCTCTTATGGCCAAACAATAACATGGCATTCTTGCAGCCTGGCCAACCGGTCCGCAAAGGGCTTTACTGGGTTGCTGGGTTGTACGGCCTCATCATCCGATTTCGGCTGTGGTGCTATCGGAAAGGGTGGCTTCGCACCACACGGCTCCCCTGTCGTGTGGTCAGCGTGGGCAATCTTACGGTCGGGGGGACAGGAAAAACCCCCATCGTCATTCTCCTGACGGAACGGCTGTCGGCCAAAGGGCAGCGAGTGGCGATCTTGAGCCGGGGATACAAACGGGCGAGTAGAGTACAGCAACTTCTCGTATCGGATGGTTCTCGAATCTTGGCTGG
Organism: Nitrospira sp.; assembly: GCA_030444405.1. Taxonomy (GTDB): domain Bacteria; phylum Nitrospirota; class Nitrospiria; order Nitrospirales; family Nitrospiraceae; genus Nitrospira_D. The sequence continues at coordinate 4,984 of JARFPM010000026.1, read as the reverse complement.
TCCATTGGAAGCGGGTGATGAGCCATTCCTCATGGCGCAACGTTGCCCCCACGCCATTGTGGCGGTGGGAGCCGATCGGGTCGCGCTTGGTCGGTGGGTGTTGGATCGTTATCCAGTCGACTGCCTCATTCTAGATGATGGCTTTCAACATCGTGCACTTCATCGTGATGTCGATCTTGTGCTGCTGGATGCCACCGATGCCGCAGGACTTGATGCACTGCTTCCGGCCGGAAGACTGCGGGAACCCTTGATGGAGCTGGGTCGAGCCAGTGCGGTTGTGATTACCCGTGCCGATTCGCGTCAGGATGTGGACGCGATCTATGGCCGATTACGAGCGATTTCATGTTTGCCCGAAGACGCCGTTGAAGTTCTGTTTCGACCGGAGTCCGTTCTGTCGATCGTTTCTGGTGAGCGGCAACCGGTTGAATGGTGCCGAAGGGAAAAAGCGTGGTTGGTCAGCGGCATTGGGAATAGCCGATCATTCCGTGGATCAGCCGAATCCATGGGGGTTGAGATCCTGGGTGAGACCGCCTTTGAAGATCATCACGGCTATCAGCACAGCGATATTGAGAAGATTCGCGCCAATCTACAGGCCACCGGCGGCGGGATCGTTCTGACGACTGAGAAGGACGGAGGGAAGCTGCTTCCCTTGCTCATGCCAAGCGACCCTTGGTGGATGCTTCGCCTTGAGACGAAAGTCGTGCGCGGAGAAGAGCGGCTGCACAGGTTAATCGATGGGCCGTTACGCGGTGAGAGAGAACAAGTGGGGTCTCGTGCGTAAGATTTTGCCTCACAAAATCCTGGTGCGGGCGCCGAATTGGATCGGCGATGCCGTCATGTGCGAGCCGGCTGTCCGTGGGCTGCGGTCTCTGTTCCCCGAGGCCGAGTTGATGATGCTCGCCAAACCTGTCATCGCTGAGCTATTCATTGCCCACCCGGGGCTTAATGCCGTGCTGGTGTACGATGACAAAGGAGCGCACGCGGGGATGTCGGGAAAGTGGTCGCTCGCCGGTACGTTGCGACGGCACCGTTTCGATTTGGCGGTGCTGTTCCAGAACGCGTTCGAAGCCGCATTTCTTGCGTGGCTCGCCGGCATCCCACGGCGATATGGGTATGCCACGGACGGAAGGGTCTTGTTTTTGACCGAACCGGTCGCTGTTCCCAAAGGCCCTGTGCCGCTGCATCAAGTCGAGTACTATTGGAACTTAGTGAGACCATTGGGAATGGCTGGTGGAGCCACCTTCCCCACGTTGCTCGTTTCGGCAGACGAGGACCGAATGGTCGACGTACGGCTTGCCTCAGCCGGTATCGATTCGTCAGACCTCATTGTCGGTATCAACCCCGGATCGACCTACGGCAGCGCCAAGCGTTGGTTATCCGACCGATTTGCCGAAGTCGCGAAGCGACTGGTTCGGCGATTGGAACAGTCTGAGAGCGCGCAAGTTGCAGTGGTCATACTTGGAGCGAAGGGAGAGGAATCGCTGGGGAAGGACATTGCGGCCCAGCTCGGTGGGCGATCGGTCGTGTTGTCCGGCGCGACGACCATTCGGGAGCTCATGGCGGTGGTGAAGCGTTGTCGCCTGCTGATCACCAACGATACTGGGCCGATGCATATCGCCGCCGCGTGCGGGGTGCCGGTCGTGGCTGTGTTCGGTCCCACAGATTGGCGCACTACCGCCCCTTATGGGAAAGAACGGTCGATTGTTCGGGAAGCCGTAGACTGTGCGCCCTGCCTCCTCAGGGAATGCCCGATCGATCACCGTTGCATGACTCGCATCTCCGTTGACCGGGTGTATGAAGCGGCGGTGCAACAGCTGAACGGTCTGCCTCGTCTATCTGGTCTTTCTTCACTCTCTGACAGCGCGGACCAGCCAGAGCAGCCAGACCGAACAGACCAGACGGACCAAACGAACATTCTTTCCGGATACACCGTTTTTCTCGATCGAGACGGAACGCTTAATCCCGATCCAGGCTATATCAAGTCCCCCGATCAGTTTGAGTTGTTTCCCGGAGTGCCCGAGGCGCTCGCGACCCTGAAGCGGGCTGGTGCCCGATTGATCGTCGTCACCAATCAATCGGGGGTCGCGCGAGGACTATTGTTGGGCGATGACCTCGAGGCCGTGCACATGAAACTTAAGCGTCTCCTCGATGGCGCAGGTGCATCACTCGACGCAATCTATTTTTGTCCTCACCATCCTGACGACGGTTGCGACTGTCGAAAGCCGAACCGTGGGATGATCGACCAAGCAGTGCGAGAGTGGGGCGTGAATCTTGATCGATCCTATCTGATCGGCGATCACATCCGCGATATCGAGTTGGCGAAGCGGATTGGGGCGCGAAGTGTCTTGGTGACGACGGGAGTCGTTCCTCCGCAGGAGGCGGAAAGACTGAAAGCCTCGGGGCCGGCTCCAGATTGGGTCGCATCCTCACTGACGGAGGCCGCCGACTGGCTGTTGTCCGATGCAAGCAGGTTGTCCGCACAGATATGCGAGCGTCAGGGCGCGCGCCCGTGAGGCGTAATGGAGATGGGGAGATGTGTTTCTCAGAGAGAGGAAGATGGCAGTGAGTCGGCAAATGAACGCTTGTTCTATTCCTTGTAATCTTTGTGGTGGTACCGAGGTGTCGATTCTTTCGAATAGAAGTCGAAGCGGGAAGCCCTTGCGGACCGTCATTTGTCAAGCCTGCGGGCTCGTGTGGTCGGACCCACGCCCACATGATGCCAGGCAGTTTTACGAGGAGGAGTATCGCCTCTCCTATAAACACACCTACGCTCCGAAACCCAAGCATGTCCTGCGAGCAGGTCATGTGGCCCTATCGCGATTCAAGAAGGTCGAGCAGTTGCTGTCGAGTCGAAAAGCCGTTCTCGATGTCGGCACCGGCGGAGGAGAGTTCGCCTATCTGCTTCAATCGTTGGGGCATGGCGTGAGCGGCATTGAACCGAATAGAGGGTATGCCGACTATTCCATACAGGAATATGGGCTCACGGTTCAGGTCGGGTTCGTGCAAGATGCGACGTTTCCATCCGAATCGTTCGATGTGGTCACGATCTGGCATGTACTCGAACATACGGAAGATCCTGGTTTAGTTTTAGCCCTGCTTCGATCCTGGCTAAAACCAGACGGTACGCTTGTGGTGGAAGTTCCCAATGTGGAGGCGACCTGTCAGGCCTCTTGCAGCACGTTCCATGAAGCCCATCTCTATAATTTCAACGTTGTGTCATTGCGCAGATTGGCCAGGAAGCACGGATTGTACGAAACCAGGCATCTCATTTCCCGCGACGGTGGGAATATCACGATGTTCCTCACGCGCGCCGAACCGCTGATCGAGGATCATTACGAAGCCGCCATCCCGGGCAACTACGAGTGGGTGTCGAGGATCGTGCGTCAGCACAGCAAGGTGCATCGCCACTTGACACCGCTGCCGTACGTTCGTGCTTGGCAACGCCTCTGCCGATCGCTAATGGAAAGGCGTGAAACGGCGGATGCAACAACCGGGAAGGCACTGCTCGACAAACTCTATTCTTCTCAGCTGCCGCTCTATTCCGTGAGACGGTCATGAAGAGATTCAGACCGTGCAAGGATTAATGACGCACGCTCTTCCTTCGTCTTCGGTTTCCGACGGGCGGGGTTCGCCGGAAGATTGTCCGGTGGCATCTAAGAAGCCGCAGGGTACTCTTTCCTCCTCGGCGTTTAGTCGAGCCCGCATTCTTCTCATCAAGCCTAGCTCCCTGGGAGATATCGTCCACACCTTTCCGGTCGTTTCGGCGCTCAAAGCACAATGGCCGGCCTCGCATATCACGTGGCTGGTGAAGCGTCAGTGGGCTGAGCTTGTCGAACGAGCCGAGGGGATTGATCGTGTCTGGCCAGTGGATGCGATGGTGAGAAGTTGGGTCAGGGAAAGCCGTGCGCTGCGAGCAGAGCGGTTTGACCTCGCCATCGACTTGCAAGGCCTGTTTCGCAGTGCCATCGTGGCACGTTTCAGTGGCGCGCCGACGCGTATCGGATTCGCGAACGGGAGGGAAGGAAGCCCATGGTTCTACACTCACCGCGTACCGGTCGCCACTCCCGATGTCCATGCCGTCGATCGATACCTTTCGGTTGCCGCGGCGCTGGGCGTATCTTTGCCGGACAGACCGCGATTCGGGTTCAGATTGCTGGAAGAAGACATGACGGTCGTTCGAAAGCTCTGTGAGAGTAAAGGCCTTTCGGTGGACAAGCCATGGGTGGCGATGAACATTGGAGCACGGTGGCCGACAAAACGCTGGCCGCTCACGTCTTTTGGCGCCGTTGTGGATCAACTGTATGGCGCACATCTTGGTCCGGTCGTGATGATCGGAAGTTCGGAGGAGCGGTGTTATACGGAGAGGGTAAGGGCGTTAACCCAAAGTCCGTTCATTGACCTGAGCGGCGAGGTTCCCCTGAGGTGCTTACCGGCGCTGCTGTCAAAAGCGACCGCCATGATCACAAATGATTCCGGACCGATGCACATTGCTGCCGCACTTGGAGTTCCGGTCATCGCGATCTTTGGACCGACCAGCGCGATTCGGACCGGTCCATATGGAGCCGGTCATCATGTGTTAGCCGGTCAGCCGTCCTGCAGCCCTTGTTTCAGTCGGATCTGTCGACATGATCCTGAGGTCGAATGTCTCCATCTCATTAAGCCGACACAGGTCGTTGAGGTTGCGCGGCCGTTGTTAGCTGCTCCCCGAACATGTCGATGAATGTCTTGATTGTTCGCCCGGACGGTATCGGTGACATGCTTCTGTCTATTCCTGTGGCAACGCAGCTTCGGCAGCTTGTGCCTGGTGCGAGAATTGGGTTTCTCGTCAGTCCTACGACGGCGCCTCTTTTGGATCGTCACCCCGACGTGGATTATGTCCGAACGATTCGTTTCACGGACCCGTTGAAGGATCAACGGCGCGCGTTCTCGCAGGGGGTCGATGCGGCCATCTTTCTAAAACCGTTTCGCCGCTTGATGTGGGCCG
>JARFPM010000160.1 GCA_030444405.1 Nitrospira sp. | reverse complement strand
TTCGGTAGTCTCCGCGATGTGTTTCGGAATTGGATAGACCGTATCTGTATCCAAATAGATTCCACCGTGGATCGGATTAGATACAGCATGACGAACAGCTCAGATTCGTTACTCTGTGTGAGATGTCACGGGAGATCATGTTGTTCTCATCCGAGGTAACTGTCAATCCGGACCACCGCCCTGCCGTAAGACCAGGCATACGAAACATCCAGAGAAAAGAATCTCGGCACTTCTGAAAAGCCTGCAAGAACGTGGCGGAAAGATACGACTATTGAGGTGGTTTGAAGCGAGATTAGACCCCGACCCAGAAGTCGATTTCTCGAAGGGCGGCACTTCCAGGTTTTAGGTAACCATTCTGCCACGTAGCCGCATCGACGAGACCCTCCCAGCGCTTGTTCTTTGGTTGGATTTGCCGACGAAAGCGCCAACGATATTGGTTGTAGATAGCCATAATATTTGCGGCATACGCGGCGGCCAAACCCGGGGCATCCCGGATAAGCAATAAATTCTCGTCGTTCGTCACGCTCGCTTTGGGGCCCAGGTTGTGCGATCCCGTCAGGAGCACGGGGTGATCGCCGAAGGGGTCAATCAGCACCACTTTACTGTGCACCATGGCAAACGTTCCTGGGAGCTGCTTCATTTCGCGGCGGAACCAGCTCGTGGCCTCGTCGATGGCTGCGGGCAACACGACACCGAAGTCGGCCTTCTCGGAATTTTGAGTTGCAAAGAGTTCCACCGGATTGGCTGTCGTACTCGGATCTTGATTGATCGCCCCGCGAATATACAAGCGCTTGCCGTCTGTGCCGGCCCTGGCAGTCTCGATGATCTTGTTGAGCAGCGTGTCCTTCGGTCCTGGATTGAACATCAAGAACAGTATGGCTTGTTTTGCGCCGACGATGACCTGACGGGCCTCTTTCAAATCGACCTGCCCGATGGTAGGGGTGAACCACAGCCGGACAGGCGCATTGCCGACGTTTGGATCACGCGGATCGCTGTTGCTCTCCTTGAGGTCCTCGGGAGTTTCGTCACCGGCTTCCTTCAGCAAGTCCCACTGCTTGCGGTATTCTTCGGCAAGATCAACATCATCGATCAGCACGGAGTTGTTGGCTTGCGTGCAGAGGCCGGTCTTCGTCCAGTTTTGACTCCCAGTCCACACCCAGCGCGGTTTCTTCCGGGTATCGCAGATCACCAGGAATTTGTTATGCCCTAACGCGCCAGGCGAGATAAATCGGTCGTGCAGGTCGATCTTGTCGCGAAGACGCTCGCGAGCTTCCCTATTCTGATCGTCGCCGCTCTCTTTTACGCTTCCATTCGCTAACACGACGTGAGCCCGCCGGCCAAGTGTTTCGAGCGCGGCTTCCAGTTGTTCATCGTCGAGTTCGTACAGAGCCGCATAGATGTGCCGTTTGCTCTTGGCGGCGTAGGCCAATACCTCGAACAATCGGCTCCCGAGCGGTCCGTGCAGGTACCTGCGTAACGGATCATTCGGGGTCTCAATGACGATGCGCAACTTTTTGCTCTTGAGATCCTCGGCCGTGATGCCCAGTCGTCTCGATATCCATTGCGCGGCCACGATCCCCCGATTAAAGTATGCCTCGATTTGTGGGTCGAATTCGTGAGTGAGGGTGATTTCTTTGGTCCAGTCACTCGAAGTTGTCGGGTCCGGACGCAGGTTGTCTTTGTCAGGGCCGACCATCGGCAGGACGCGATACTGCACCTTGTCGCCTGGGTTGGCCATGTAGTCGGTCCACTGATACTTTTGGATCGGCCAGTTGGTGGAGGCGCGACGCTCGCCTTCCTGGTGTGACTGACCCTCAAATCCAACCCACGTGCTCACGGTTTCTTCGATCCCATTCCTCCGCCGCATCAGCGCAAAGCCACGACACTCTGGGATGAACCCATCCGGCTTCCACGCGATAAAGACATCGTCTCCATTGTGATAGACCTTGACCTTCATGTGATCGCTCCTTCTTTTACATCCGGCACAAAATCCATCCCAAGAGAATCCAAGTTCTGGGTCAGTCTTGCATCAACACGACGATGGCTCCGGCAAGAAGCGTTGTTGCCATCCGGAATCAAACGTGACGAGCGAGACGTCTCATCGGGGTGCCAAGTGGTGTTCAGCAAAGCAAGTTTTGAGCCGTCAATGGCTAATATGCACATGCTGGTTTTAGAGCAGCCTGGACTCGTGCTATTGGCTGGTACGGCTCCTTTCTGAATCTGAATAGATTCCACTGTGGATCGGGTTGGATACAGGAGGCGATAAGAACCATGACGTCTGGGTTGGTGCCAGCGACCGTCTCGGTCCATACGTCACCTCAATAGCCGCCACCGGCCTTCAACGCCACCTTCCTGAGCTTCCCATCTGACACAGCGGTTGCTAGAAGCTTGTAGATTCGGGAAAAAGCACCCGGTACATGGTTCTTTTCCCCCGTCGTTTGAATCCCGACAGATTCATTCGGATCCGCTGACGCCGGAGCCTCCCATTTCTTTTGGTAGGTCCTTCATCTTCGGCAGCCTGTCCTGTATTCGCAGCTTCGTCTCCTCATAGTGCACATGGATGCCGGCGTGGTAGGGGAAGTCCGGAATGACTGCCGCATATACGTCGATGATTCCCCACGTGGGATGTTCCGTAAAGACATGGCCTCCAGAAGTTGTGCACCACTTACGATAACTCAGCGGCGTCTTGGTGTACGTGCCGATGTTCTCCGCTCCCTGCGCAAGCTGCACCGCGTCGGGGTTCCACAACGTGAAGGCGTTGACCGGCGCAGC
>JARFPM010000095.1 GCA_030444405.1 Nitrospira sp. | reverse complement strand
ATGGGACCGGTTGGAATCGGTGCCGGTCCGCGGTGCAACGCCCGGTGCCTGCACTGCCGCATTCGCAACTGGAGGCCATCCAGACGGTACCATCGACGGACCTGTTTTCGGTTGACCGCCCAGCCCTCGCGTCAAAGCAACACCCAGATCCGCAGATAGCCAAACCGCGGTCGGGCGTGAGCGAGATTACGGATGCGGAGCCGAAGAGCCGCCTGATCTTTGGCCTGGCTCTTCCGATACCAGGCCACTGGACTAAACTGGGCCTGCCGACAGGCCCGCGCGCAACTCACCGAGAAGCTCACTCGAAGCCACTGGGCGAGCGCTCGGCGGCGAGCGGGCCTCAGACTTTTTTTTCGGAGCGCCTCCGACAACATGTGCTTATCCAGTGAGAGATCGGCCACCAGCCGTTTCAATCGGCTGTTCTCTTCCTCCAGCTGCCGGAGGCGCCGCAATTCGCTTACGCCGAGACGCGTGTACTTCTTGTTCCAAGCGTAGATGGTTTGCTCGGCAATGCCGAGTTATCGACAGAGATCGCTGATGTGGGTGCCGCTCTCTGCATGGCTGAGGGTGTAGACAATCTGCTCTTCGATAAACTTTGACCACTTCATTGGTCCACTTCTTTCAAAAGGGACTACCGAAGCCGCCAGTCTATTCTATCTTTCAGGTGTCGTCGTTTTTGGGGGGAGACGTCAGGCTTAGGCTACCGAAGTATTCAGCGGAGACATAGAGATCAGCTCTTTCAGCAACTCTGGATATCCACTTAATGTCCCAGATCCGATTCTGATGGCAAACGTTCCGCATGTCCTCAAAGGAATTATAAAATTCTAATGCGGATTTCTCTAATAGCCTTGGGCCTCTCTGATGTTGTACAATTGGCCCCTGCCAGATTCGCAGCAAGCTGTGGCAGTGGCAGCTATGGTTTTCCGTCCCCTCCAAAAGAAGGGTTGTGCTTTTCCAGAATTATGGGAGAGTGTAGCTCTCGTGCACGGAGAATTTTCAACCAATTAGGGGAGATCTGTGAATGAAAGACTTTTTGCCGTTTCATAGGTCTGAAGTGGGCGAGGAAGAGGTAGCTGAAGTGGTGGAAGTACTTCGCTCAGGTTGGTTGACTACGGGCCCCAAGGTGAGGGAATTCGAGCGAGAATTTGCTGCGGTGGTTGGAGCCGAACATGCCATTGCAGTGAACTCCTGCACAGCCGCGCTTCATCTTGCCCTTGAAGCAGCTGGTGTGTGTGAAGGGGATGAAGTTTTGGTTCCAACGATGACTTTTGCCGCAACGGCCGAGGTGGTTACTTATTTCAAGGCGCGACCAGTTCTGATCGATTGCGTGCAAGATACGCTGAATCTAGATACAGATCAGATTGAAAAGGCCATCTCAAGTAGAACAAAAGCAATCATCCCTGTTCATTTTGCTGGGCATCCGTGCGAGCTGAAACCCATTCACACGATCGCACAAGATCACCATCTACACGTGATCGAAGACGCAGCACATGCTTTACCAGCACGATATCATGGCAAAATGATCGGCGGGATCTCTGACGCTACTTGCTTTTCGTTCTATGCGACAAAGAATATCACCACCGGTGAAGGCGGAATGGTTACCACTAATAATGCTGAGTGGGCCGCTCGTATGCGGATGATGAGTTTGCACGGCCTCAGTCGGGATGCTTGGAATCGTTACTCTGCGCAAGGTTCGTGGTATTACGAAATACTCTCGCCTGGTTTTAAGTATAACCTGACTGATATCGCTGCGGCGCTTGGTCTCGCGCAACTGAAGAAGTGTGAACGTTTTTGGAAAGGGCGTGAACATTATGCGGCGTTGTACCAGGAAGGTTTCCAAGATCTTCCCGAGATCATGTGTCCTCACACTGCTTCTGATGTACAGCACGCATGGCATCTCTATGTGATTCAGTTGGACTTAGATCGTTTGCGGATCGGTCGCGATGAATTTATCCGTCAACTGCAGCAAGCCGGTGTCGGATGCAGCGTGCATTTTATCCCTCTTCACCTGCATCCTTACCATCGAGATATGGGAGGCTACAGGCCTGAAGATTTTCCGATTGCCACAAGGGTGTTCCAGCGGATTGTTTCATTGCCGTTGTATTCGAAGATGACGGAGGACGAGGTCAATCGTGTGATTGAGACTGTTCGTGATCTTGTCAAGAGGAACCGGCGGTGATGAAACGTACATTTGACGTCTGCATGGCTGCGCTTGGGCTGGTTCTCACGGCGCCGCTGCTAGCAATCATATCCGTTTTGATCAAGCTGGACTCTCGGGGGCCGGTGATCTTTCGGCAGGTTCGCGTGGGGCAGGGATTTCGTCAGTTTGCGATACAAAAATTCCGAACCATGGTCGTGGATACTCCTGGTACCTCTTTGCCTCTCACAGTCGGACAAGATCCTCGTATAACGAGAGCAGGTTGGATTTTACGGAAATTCAAGCTCGATGAATTGCCTCAGCTGCTGAATGTTCTCGCAGGTGATATGAGTTTTGTCGGTCCAAGGCCGGAAGTTCCACGGTATGTTGAACGCCTTCGCTCTGAGTTTTCTGAAGTGCTCACGGTTCGTCCAGGGATTACAGATCTGGCCTCGTTGAGGTACATCGATGAGGCGGCGCTCCTCGCTTATTCCTCAAATCCTGAGGAAGACTATCTGCGCAAAGTTCTTCCGGAAAAGCTCCGATTGGCAAAACTATATATCCGCCATATGTCTTTGCGGCTCGATCTCGCCATTATCATGCAAACGTTGTTGCATATTGTCAGGCTCCCGGTTGCGGTCTTCACGCTTCCCGAACTAAAAGCTGCCGTTGAGTCTCCTCTGGCCTCTCCTTGGGCGAGCCTGTCGTCCTTTGTTATGAGGTGGCGGAAGCCGATTATTACCGTGCTCGATGTAGTCTTAATAATTCTGGCAAACTACTTCGCATTTGCCTTACGATATGACGGTAACATTCCCGCAAGTGAGATCCACATCTTCGAGCAAACAGTACTCGCGTTGGTTGCCATTAGGGGAGTGGCATTTGCCTTGTTTGGTCTGAACGAAGGTTTGTGGAGGTATACGAGCATTTGGGATCTTCAAAATATTATCGGTGGGGTCTTATCAAGTACGATCATATTTTATGGCTGGGTCCATTGGGTGATGGGAATCCATGGTTATCCGCGTTCCATATTTGCAATAGACTCTGTCTTACTCATCGGGTTTCTTGCCGGGGTGAGATTGTCCGCTAGGCTCCTTCGCGATAAGCCAATTTTTCAGAAAAAACGGAAGGTTTTGATCGTCGGTGCTGGGGACTCGGGAGAACGAGTTGTTCGGGAACTGAAGACTCGTACGGTATTTAACTGTCAGCCGATCGGATTCGTTGATGATAACGCTGGGCTTCTTAATCAACGTATCCATGGAGTCAGAGTATTGGGTACGGTGCAGGACCTTCCCAAACTTGTAGAAGGACTCAAGCCCGAAGTAGTCGTGGTCGCCGTACCGAATGCGGCTCCTGAGTTCCTTCGAGATCTCGTTATCAAATTGGAGCCGTACAATATTTCGATCAAGACGCTGCCTGCCAAAGAGGAACTCCTTGCAGACCAAAGTACGGTCAGTCAGATACGTAACGTTTCGATCCCGGACCTTTTGTCACGGGCGCCCATTGACCTAAACAATGAAGCTACGAGCCGGATGGTTAAAGGTAAGTGCGTCCTGATTACTGGGGCCGGTGGGTCGATTGGTTCGGAATTGGCTCGTCAAATTACCTTGTTTGAGCCGAAAGTGCTGTTGCTTTATGAACGCCATGAGAACAGTCTCTACAGCATCCATAAGGAATTAGACGATCGGGGACTCGCCTTTCCCATTGTTCCGCTGATCGGGGATATCACAGATGCTCAGCGGCTCTGTGCCGTGCTGGAACAGTATAAACCTCAGATCTTGTTCCATGCGGCAGCGCACAAGCATGTCCCTCTCGTGGAACTGAATCCCCTGGAGGCTGTGAAGAACAACTGCATCGGCACGCGTGTCACCGCTGAAGCCGCGAGTCTCTACGGAGTTGAACAGTTCGTCCATATCTCGACTGACAAGGCAGTCAACCCATCGAGTGTGATGGGAGCTACCAAGCGAGTGGCTGAACTCATTATCCAGGATATCGCGAGGACTAGTCGGACTCGCTTTCTTCTTGTACGGTTTGGCAATGTTCTTGGCAGCAGTGGCAGCGTGTTGCTGCGCTTCCAGGAACAAATCAGGGCTGGCGGGCCGGTAACCGTTACGCACCCGGAGATCCGACGATACTTCATGCTGATCCCCGAGGCGGTTCAGTTGGTTCTCCAGGCGGCGACGATTGGCGAGCAAGGCCACGTTTACATTCTCAATATGGGGGAGCAAATCAAGGTTCTTGATATGGCTCGGAGTCTTATTCGGCTGTCCGGGCTTGTTCCAGGGAAAGATGTTCCTATTCGATTCGTCGGTCTCCGTCCTGGGGAAAAACTTTATGAGGAATTAGTCGGCGAGGGAGAGGTTGCGGTGGCTTCGCCCCTGGACAAGATTTTGCAAATTCGGACGACAAACCAGCCCGACTTTGAAGAGTTTCGGGAAAAGCTATCTGCATTGGAGGCCGCAAGCTATCGCGACGAAGCCAGCGTGTTACTTGAACGGCTCAAGGAGATCGTCCCGATGTTCCAAACCTGCGTTTCGGCTTCGGAGTCTTCGACAGTGCCGACTGGTTCGTTGTAAGGCAACAAATATGTCGGTGATTCCGCTGGTGCATCTTTACAAGATCTGAACCTCGCTATAATCTAGTGTAAGTTGTCCGGAGGGCATGTATGCAATATCCTGAGTCGGTCGCCTCAGTAGAACAAACAGGAATGGCCACAGTCCGCGAGTATGCCCTCATCGCTTCGCGCAATAGATGGATCATCGTGGGTGCGATCGCACTCTCTTTGACGCTGGCCTGGGGCTACCTGCTGATTGCCACTAAATACTATCAGTCGAACACATTGATTGTGGTGGAAGATCGCAAGGGAATCGACGAGGTTATCAAGAGTGATGAAGATTCGGAAAAGCATTTTGAGAAGCGTCTCTTTCTTATCCAGAAACACATTACCAGTGAGGATTTCCTGGGTTCGATCGCGAAAGAATTAAGCGTGCAGGGGAATGGATCTGATGAACAAGGACATGTAGTTGGCTGGGGTGAGATAGCGTATTCGACGAAGGTCGAGCGAGCCATGATCGACCCAGCTGGAGGCAAAAGCTCACAGAACTTGGTTGATGGTTTCGTGGTCTCCTTTCTACATGAGGATCCCAAAACTGCCATGCAGGTGGCGGCCCGAATCGCAGACAAATTCATTGAGGAGAACAACCAGGAGCGTGAGAAGGAAATCGAAGGCACGGGAGAATTCCTGGATGAAGAGCTGCGAACGCTAAAGCGCGAACTGGAAAAGAGAGAAGAGAGTATCAGCCAGTTCAAGAAGGCACACCTGGGCGACCTTCCGCAGCAGGCAGATACCAACTTTCGGGCTTTGGATCGAGTAGAAGCGGAGATCACCAATTCTACCGAGAGTCTTCAGCGTCACTCGGACAAACTTGACGCACTGCATCAGGCGGTGCAGCAGTACCGTACATCCGGGCAGCAGGGTTTTGGCCCCGGGATTACACGCTCGATGGAGCCCGACCCGCTGTTTCGGCACCTGAAGGAACTCCGAGAGAAACTAGTCAAGCTCAGAGCAGAATTTTGGGATGGATATCCCGAGATCATTATAACTAAGGAGGAAATTCGACAAACGGAAGAGGAGTTAACCAATTTATATGGTCGGGATGCGATTCGGCCAGACAAGACGCCGCTTGATCCCTACCTCCAGGATCTGTTGAAGCAACAGAACGAGGAACGAACCGAGATCGCTCTTCTCCGACAGCGTCTAGACCAACTGCGCACCACGAAGAGAGATCTTGAGAAGCGTCTCGAAAGGTCCCCTTCAGTAGAACAGGAGTTGCTTGTCCTTGAACGCGACTACAACAATATGAAGACCAATTACGCGATGCTCCTTGATAAGCGGTTGCATACGCGGGTCGAAGAACATGTCGATAAACAGAAGAAAGGCGGGAAGTACCGCATAGTGGACCGTGCTAAATTGCCAGATTCACCGGTCATTCCAAACAGTGCCAGAGTTTTGGTAGTAGGGTTCTTATTCGGGTGCGTGTTGGGGGCAGGGATGTCGGTTGTACGTGAGCGGCTCACTCCCCAGTTCCGAGGTCCAGAAGATATCGAGCTTCTTCTTGCAGGTCCTCGGTTGTTGGCGGCCATTCCGGATTTTTCGTTACTGTGGCGTACGGGTGGCGACCCAGGGTATTTCAGGAACAACGCTTTGCCGAGACCTTCGCTGGGTGTAACCATGAGGTCGCACTCGGAGGCTGAACCGAACAAGCAGCCATTGACTGCGCGGTCGAATTTGCACGAGATCGACAGAAGATTTGTTGCGAAGATGTTCCCACGTTCCATGGCTGCCGAGCAGTATCGGGTCGCAGCTGCGAGGTTGCAGCTACTCAACACCACGGGTGCGCCGATGGTCGCTGCTGTGACAAGCGCCATCAAAGGCGAAGGGAAAACAACGACGGTAATCAATCTTGGCTACACCCTTTCGCGAGACTTCGGAAGACGTGTGCTTCTGCTGGATTGTGATTTTGTCTTTCCTGAACTGGCGGCCTTCCTAGAGACACCAGTAAAGCATGGGCTCGTCGATTGCCTGAGAAGCGATATCCCCCTGCAGCAGGCCATGAGTCCTTTTGCCGATGTCCCATGTTGGGTAATGCCGGCTGGTGAATCTGTAGTTAATTCCACCGAGCTGTTACGTGCTGGTCAGCTCGATCGGGTTCTGTCACAACTGCGGGAGGAATTTGATTATATCCTCTTGAATGCCCCACCAATCCTTCCTGTAGCCACGATGAACGTGCTGGAAAGCCATTGCGATCTCCTCCTTCTTGTGGTGAGAGCTAATCTGACTGCCAAACAAGCGGTTACGCAGGCGATCGGATCGCTGCGAGCGCACAGGCCCATTCATGTGGTCCTCAATGGTGTTGCAGGGAACTCGCTTCCAAGTTATATGGTGGAGTACGCTGTCAGCGAGAGTCGAGTAGCTGTTTAACAGCTGTATGTCAATTATGGGGCAGTTGGGTATTCGTAAGCTTGCCCGTCAAGGAGAGACTTTCAAAGGAGAACGTCTGGCCTCCAAGTGGGCCCGATACGTGGCGGGTGGGATCCCGTCCAACGTGTCATGGGGCCGTTCTTCGGTGTATGCCTGCATCCACTGCGCACTGATCTCTCGCACCTGCTCCAACGACTCGAATACATAGGCATCCCGCACTTCTTGCCGGAAGGTCCGATTGAACCGTTCTACAAAGGCATTTTGATTCGGCTTGCCAGGTTGAATGTACCGCAAGGCGATTCCCCGCTCCGCAGGCAACGAGGTGTCGACCTTGAGCGCTACGCTCTCATGGACCCCTTCGTCGAGCACGTTGCAGGTTCGGAAGCGGCGCCCGCCGTAGAGCGTATCCCTAGTCGATGGCCCACACCACATTGGGCTGCGGCACCACCGTTCAAGGCTGACGCGCACGGCTCGGGAGCCGCTGCTTGGTCCGCTGGAGCTGATGCAACCGCAGCTGGCAGTACCCTCGCCACAATCGTTTATGGTTCCACCGATGCCCATCGAGCCGCAGCTGATCGCAATACTTCCAGACTCCCCAGCGTGGGTTGCCCGCTACGAGAGCCATCAGCGCAGCAATCACCGGGGCATCCCGGCGTCCCCAATCCACCACCGGCCGATAGTACGTCGCGCGGCCTAGTCCGACCTCCCGACAGGCCCGTTGAATCGGAAGACCGCGAACCGTGACCAGATGTGTGGCGATTTCCCGGCGCTCAGCGGGCCCTACAGCTTTGTTGCGATCACATCCTTCAGTGCCGCATTCTCCGAGGAGAGATCGGCTTACATCCGCTTGAGGCGGCTGTTTTCGTGTTCCAGCTCCTTGAGCCGCGTCACGTCGGAGGCCGCCAGCCTCCGATACTTGGCTTTCCACTTAGAGTACGTGGCAGAACTGATGCCGTAGTGTCGCCAAATATCATTGACCGGGCGACCAGCATTGGCTTCTTTCAGAATGGATACAATCTGCGTTTCCGTGAACTTCGACTGGCGCATGAAAATCTCATGGCGAAAGGGTGATCATTGCGCCAGAAGATTCTCTTTCTGATCTGTCTCAATCTCGGGGGAGCTTACACTCTGCTCTCGTTAGAGTTGTTTCGAAAGGGGCGAGGTTAAGGAGAACTCCCTCTTCAATCCAGGATCGAGGAAAACCTCGACTTGCCTACAATGGAGATTGTTCTGCCGCTTGAAGATGCAGAACGTCGTCACAGCCTCCAGTATCTTATCGACGCAGGAATTTGACCAGGATCAAGGATGCTCTTGATGTCGATCACGACGCCTTGCTTCTGATTGCGAAGAGGCTTCAATAGATCGACGACACTCATGTCGGAAAACTTCTTGTGCGCAACGGCAACAATTAATCCATCAAGATCTTTCATCTTTTCCCATTCGACGAGATGAATGCCATATTCTGCCACGGCTTCTTCACTGTCTGCGATGGGATCATGCACGAGTACTTCGATTCCATATTCACGAAGCTCGGAGATGATGTCAGGCACTTTGCTGTTACGGAGATCCGGCACGTTTTCCTTAAACGTCAAGCCGAGCACTCCTACTCTGAGTTCATTAGCAGGGCGCGACGAGTGGCTGAGCAGCTTCATGGTGTGTTCTGCCACAAACTTTCCCATGCCGTTGTTAATGCGTCGGCCAGAAAGAATCACTTGTGGATGATAGCCCACTGATTCCGCCTTTGAAGTCAAATAATAGGGGTCCACTCCAATACAATGGCCACCGACAAGACCAGGAGAGAACTTGAGAAAATTCCATTTCGTCCCTGCGGCTTCAAGAACAGATTTGGTATCTATTCCTAGTCGATGAAAAATCAAAGCGAGCTCGTTCATCAGTGCTATATTAAGGTCTCGTTGGGTATTTTCGATGACCTTGGCCGCCTCCGCTACCTTGATACTTGATGCTCGATGAATGCCCGCTTTCACAACTAATGCATATGTGTCCGCCACGATGTCCAGAGATTCAGGGTCTTGTGCAGAGACGACCTTGGTAATCTTTTCGAGTGTATGTTCTTTATCCCCGGGATTTATTCGCTCCGGTGAGTAACCTAATTTGAAATCTACACCCGCTTTCATCCCAGAAGATCTTTCTAAGATTGGCAGACAAACTTCTTCGGTCGCACCAGGGTAAACAGTCGATTCGTAAACCACGATGGTACCTGAAGACAGGTTCCGCCCGATTAGCTCGGATGCTTTTTCTAAGGCGGTAAGATCCGGCTGTAATGCTTCATTGATAGGAGTCGGAACTGCAACAATAATGAAGTTGGCCGTTTTAAGGTCCGAGGGGTCCGATGAATATTTTAGTTGAGCAGCGGCCAGATCATTTTTTGATACCTCTCCTGTCCGATCGATTCCCTTTCGTAATTCATCAATCTTCCTTTTATTGATGTCAAAGCCAACGGCGGGAGCAATCTTCCCAAATGCCACGGCAATCGGGAGGCCTACGTAGCCCAATCCCACAACAGCAATTGAACGGGATCCTCTCATATTCATGCCACCCCCTAGTGTGTGGTGATGCAAATGACACTAACAATGGCAGAAGATGCCTTGGTCGTCAAGGAAAGGCTACGACCCCTAATCTCCGGCTAAGTCGGGCTCAGCGCCAAGATTGTGCTTCGTGCAAAGGCCAGGAGGGCCTGCTGGGCGGCAACCGTAAGCCGTAACAGCATCCGACGGGCATGCTGCACGACCTTTCCGACCGTGTTGCACACCAGAAACCGGAGCCGCTTCGGCCGAGCGTCCGACAAATCTCCGGGTAAAGCCAAGCGCTTCAGCGCGCTAAGCAGATTGGAGGTCAGGATGTTGAGGCGCAACCACGCCGCGTGGGCGCCGAACTTCCCACTGGGCAGGGCCTCGGCGGCCACTTCATTCTTCAGCACATGATGGACATGCTCGACGGTGCCCGCTTTCTCCCGATGCCAGCGAATGCGTGTCCGGCCATCCCCCTCTCGGTTCGTCACAATCGCGCAATGTTTCACCGTGCGGCCATCCGCAAACAGCTCGCCTTGGCGGCGACGAATCCGTACGGCGAGATAGCGGCGGACCCAAGGCCGACCCTTTCGATGATCGCCGTCGTCCGG
>JARFPM010000094.1 GCA_030444405.1 Nitrospira sp. | reverse complement strand
TCCGTGGTGAAGGAAGTCTGTGTTGGTTGTGGCATGTGCGAAATGGTCTGTAAGACCGTCAATGACCATGTCGCAATCCGTGTGGTACCGTCCAGGCAACTTGTGGGGAATGATTGATGATCACACGGCTACGGCGATGTCGTACAGTAGAAAATTGCTATTCACGAGTTCGAACCAGTTCGCCCTTGACTTCGTATCGCCCATTTCATATACATACGACGTCCTGCCACTCTGCCTGTGGGGCTAAGGTGGTGGGGTGAACGAGGTGGTCGGGAGGTGATCTCTATGACGAGTCAACAGCCGATGCAAGGCGTATCTGCATCTGCAACCGCCACATTGCTGAGCCCTGTGTCCATCAAAGACTCCCCTGCCGTTGAACGTGCGCTGAACCGGAGCAAGATCTATCTGCTGATTTCCTGGAGCCTGCTGTACCCCGAAGATGAAGAATTTCTAGATTACGTCCGGTGCGGCGAATTTGTGGAGGATGGCCGGGCCGCTCTTGATGCATTGGAGGTTGCCCTAGGTTCCGAGGGGGGCGAGCGAGCCAAGGGAAAATTGACCTCGCTGAAGAAACAGTTGGCCCTGGTTGAGAATCTGATTGCCTCCGAATGCGTCAACTGGCAGCTCAGCGATCTTCAGTCGGAACATCGTCGCGTGTTCAGTAACGTGATTACGCTCGATTGCCCTCCGTATGAAACGCTTTTCGGGAACGACCACGTGTTTGCACAATCCCACGTGATGGGCGATATCTCGGGCTTCTACAAAGCCTTCGGAGTCGAATTGTCGAAAGACATTCATGAGCGCCTCGATCACCTCAGCGTTGAATTCGAATTCATGCACTTCCTCGCCTACAAGGAATCCTACTCGCTCTGTCACGATGGGCCGGAGAAGACGCAGATCGTGGTCGACGCGCAGAAGAAGTTCGTCAAAAATCATATCGGCCGATGGGTGCCGCTGTTTTGTCGTATGTTGACCAAGAAAGCGGACTCCGGTTTCTTCAAATTGGTGGCCGATATGACCGCTGATTGGATGGAGTTTGAGACGGCCTTCTTGGGCGTGACCCCGCAGCCCTACACGGAAACCGACTATCGTCCGGCGACGTTCAGCTCCCCCGAAGGCCAGACTTATGAATGTGGCGCACAAGATCAGGGGAACGAATTGAGCATGTTGTTGAACGAAGTCGGTGCGCAGTCATTTATGGATGTGAAAGAGAAAGACAAAGAGAATGAGGAAGGACGACCTTCCGGCACGGCGTGAGCGAGTGTGGTAACGGTTCTAGAGCGAACCCAGTCTTTACAATAATTCAGAGGAGGGAGTAGCACTATGAGGATAGCGCAGACGACCAACAAGAAATTGGTGTTTGCCATTCTTCTCTCCGCCCTCACTGTCGGCCTGATGCTGACATTGGGGCGAGTACCACTGGCCGTCAGTCAACCGGTGACGATACCGGCTAAGACGGTAAAGGGCCCAATTCCCATGGACGGCGCCAATCCCATCTGGGAAAGTGTTCCGGGCGTGGTCGTTCCGTTGAGCGGTCAGCTCATCACGACACCGATGCACCCGAATATCTCGGTGAAGTCGGTATTCGTCAAGGCGATGACCAACGGCAAGGAAATTGGGTTGCGGCTGGAGTGGATTGATCAAACGAAGAATGACACGGCGATCGGCCCGCAAGACTTCCGAGACCAGGTTGCGGTGATGTTTCCAGTGAATACAGCCGGGGCTCCGCCGTTCCAGTGCATGGGACAGTCCGGCGGGACAACCAACATCTGGCGGTGGAATGCCGAATGGCAGAAGGACATCGGCAAGGACAGCGCGGGAATCTGGGACGTCGACGATCAGTATCCCGGAATTTTCTGGGATTATTACTTTGAAGAGCCGGCCGGAGGCGTCACCTATCCAGACCGTATTGGCCGGAGCCTGGGACCGTTCAACTCTGGTATCTGGTCTGGGAACATTATGTCTGATCCGACGCTTCGCGTGAGCTCCGTTGAAGATTTGAGCGCAAACGGCTTCAGCACCCTCACGACGCAAGCTCACCAGGATGTTATCGGAAATGGTGTCTGGGAACCGTCAGGGTCCGTCAAGGGTGGAGGCTATACCGGTCCGACATGGCGGGTGGTCGTGAAGCGGACATTGGAAAACGGTGATGCGAACGATGTCCAGTTCAAGGCAGGCATGTCGGTACCGATCGCATTTGCGGTGTGGGATGGTGCCAACATCGAGCGGAACGGCATGAAGTCGCTTTCGACCTGGTTCACGTTGAAGCTGTAGTGATCTGAGCGGTAAGTAACAACCGCTACGTCGCGTAATTCTAAAAGGGCCTCGGATCGGGATCCCGGTAAATGAGGGAACGGTTCGAGGCCTTTTTGCTGGAAGCTTCCGGTACCGCCTTCAGTCTCTCTACTCCGCGGGATTGCATTTGCCGAAGTGCGGAGGGTATAAGAGGAATCTGTCTCGAACTCACTGATTTTCAAGCATAAAAGAACCGCATCGTATGAAAGTCTCACTGCTTTTCCCCCCAACCTGGCATCCCTCTCAACCCTACCTCAGTTTGCCCTCTCTGACTGGGTTTCTGCACCAGGGTGGGATTTCCGACGTCTCGCAGCGCGATCTTGGTATTGAATTGTTGGATACAGTGCTGACCAGAGATTATGCAGCCGAGGTCTACCAGCAGTTGACCGCCAAGCAAAACGAGCTTGAGCGGGCTCAGACCGGGGAGACGGGTCCTGGAAGTCGCGAGCATTACGCGAAGGTGACTGACTCGCTCGATCGGTTCTCCTATCTCGTCGATCGGATTGAGCTTGCCAAGGAAACCTTGCGCAGCGAAGGATTTTACGATCCTGATGCCTATCGAGCGAGCTTGTTCATGATTGACAAGTGGTTGGAAGTCATTTCCGCAGTCTATTTTCCGACCAGGCTTACCGTTGTGGATAATCAGTTTGGGAACTATTCCATCTATTCCTCGAAGGATCTGATAAGGGTCGTTCGTGATGAAGGACAGAATCCTTACCTGAGCCTCTTCCGGGATAGGTTCATTCCCTCGATCGTGAATAGTCGGCCTGACCTCATCGGGGTCTCGATTACGGCCACGTCCCAGATCATCCCCGGCCTTACACTCTGTCGACTGATCAAGGAGGCCGCCCCGGACCTTCACGTGACCATCGGTGGCAGCATCTTCACCCGTCTCGTGGACAACATTCGTCGCTGCCCGAGCCTCTTCGAATTAACCGACGATATCGTCGTGTTTGAGGGCGAAACGGCCCTGCTGGAATTGGTCAATCAGCTGGCAGGCAAGAAGGACTATAGCAAGGTTCCCAACCTGATCTATCGGCAGAACGGCAAGATTACGGTCAATCAACCGTTCTATTCGGAAAATGTCAATCAACTTCCAGCGCCGAATTATGACGGATTCCCGCTGGATCGCTACTTGTCGCCGGAGCCGGTCCTGCCGGTTCAGTTTTCGCGGGGTTGTTACTACAAGGATTGTGCGTTTTGTGCCTTGACCCTCGACCACCAGAACTTCAGACAGAAGGACCCAGGGCGTACGGTCGAGGAGCTGCAATGGCTGAAACAACGCTATGGCGCGCGCCATTTCTTTTTTACCGACGAATGCTTTGCGCTGGCACCGACAAAACGGTTGTGTCAGCAGCTGATCGAGAAACAGCTCGATGTGAAATGGACGTGCGAGATGCGGTTCGAGAAAAATCTCTCACGTGAGCTGTTGACGTCGATGCGGGATGCCGGGTGTTTGAAGATCGTCTTCGGGTTGGAGTCCTTCAATCAGCGCATCATGGATTTCATGAAGAAGGGGATCAAACAAGAATGGGTCCGGCGGATCGCGGATGACTGTGTGGATCTCGGCATCGCAGTGCATTGTTATATCATCGTTGGGTTCCCGACGGAGAAAGAGGAAGAAGCGCTTGAAACCATGAATTTTATCGTCGAAAACAAGAAACTCCACGAGTCGTACGGATTTTCCTGCCAGCCCTGCCTGTTCGACCTGGAAAAAGAAGCGCCTATTATGAGCGACCCCAGCGGGTATGGGATTCGACGAATCATGCGTCCGTCGGCGGAAGACTTGAGTCTCGGGTTTTTCTATGAAGTGCAGGAGGGCATGACTCCCGAAGAGGCGGAGCGACTGTATCAGTATGTCTATGAGCGGATCAGTGAAGTCGTGTGCGAGCTCCCCTTCAACTATGCAATGGCGGATGGGTTACTGTACATCTCCAGGGCGAAAGAAGGAGCCGGACAGGCGCCGATGGCCGCACATTGACCTCATTTTTTTGCGACAGCTATAATGTCGGACTCTATGGGTGTGGTCATGAAGGCACCAGCTATCGGCGAGCGAACGACGGGGAAAGTTTCGGACTTCGGTCCACTGTTCGACTATACCGTCAAACTCGTTCTCCTGACCTCCTTTCTTGAGCTGGTTCTCTATCGTCTGGTCTCCCGTCTTGGGATGCATCTTAGCAAGATGGCGGCAGATCACCCGTGGATCACACCCACCTTCACCGCCCTGACCGAGGTGGGCACGTGGCTCCTCAACATCGTCGCCGTGTTGTTATTCTTGGCACTCACGTTGACTCTGATCAATCGATGGGGAGGGCCTGAAACAAGTCGGCTCAGAAAACTTGGTAGTGCAGGGGCGGCACTCTTGTTGCTATTGACCGTTGCGTTTCTCGTGGTACAGCCCGGCATGCTGGGGGCAATCGTCTACAACGGGTTGACGCTGCTGGTGCTGACGGTGTTTGTGTCGGAATATGTGATGACCCATCGTGAGCTGGCACAACGTGTGCTGGCGGCCACGTATTACTTGGGGGTTTCGGGGTGGCTCTACTATCAGATCGTGTCGACGATCTATAGCTTGATGGGAACAATAACGCAGCCTCCCTTGGTCTACGAGTCTCATCGTATGGGTGAGGCGTTGATGGTTCTGGCCAGCTTCGTCGTGTTTGTAGCCTATGGCAAGAGCCAGAGTCTCTCGCTACGAACGAGGAACCGACGCCAGCGAAACCGGGCCATGTGGTTTTGGTCGACGACGGGTATCATTTTTGCCGTACTCATCGTGGCCGACTATCTTCTGGAACTCTATAGTCCGGCATTCGCTTCGGCTTTCCGGCAGGCCTCACAAGGCATCGGCTGGATTTTTCAATTTGGGATGGGCTACACCTTCTATCTCCCGTTTGCGCTGTATGTCGGAGGATTGCTCTGCTGGTCCTACACCGTGGTCAAGTTGCTGATGATCGGGCGACTGGCCGGCTATGGGATCGGTCTGATGTTTATCGCCGGGTATGCCTTACTGTTCTCCAACCTGACGTTGATGGTTGTGCTCGGAGTCATGTTACTTACCCTTGATCGAGTGAAGCCAACCGCTGCTGAATCGCGGCCGGCCGCTGCCGGCCCTGTGCTGCCGGCAACGGACGGCCTCGTCCACGGTCAGGCCTAGTTTCAGAGCGAGATTATTTATGGAAAATGTAGGACCGACGCCAGTGCAGTCAGAGACCATTCTTGCCCCCGGCGATCAGCCGCTCACTCCGGACGAAGAGATCTCCGGGATCGAAAAATTGCTGGCCGACGAACCTGATGATTTTCAGGCTCGCTGTCGACTCGGTGAATTGTACTTTAGCAAAGGGCGGCTCGACGATGCCTTGGCGGAGGTCAAGAAATCCATTGAGATGGCGGAATCTCTTCGCGCGGAAATGAATCGCTCGCTGGCCATGTATTACGCAAATCTGGGAACGATCTATGCGACTAAGAACATGGCCGATGAAGCCGAGGCCGAGTTTCGGCATGCGCTGGATATCTTCCCTCATGATGTCCTGGCGCTGTTCAACCTGGGAAGGCTCTACGCGGACAAGAAGAAATACATGGAGGCCAAGGGGTACTACGAACGCCTCGTTGAGATCACGCCGGATGATCCGATCGCTTGGTACAATCTCGCCGGCGTCTATATTGAGCTGGATAACCCGCAAGTGTCCGACTACAACACGATCGACATGGGAATTCAGTGCTATCTTCGTACCTTGGAACTGGATCCCAAACACTTGGAGTCGAGCTTCAAGCTGATGGAAATTGCGCTCAGTCATAAGAAGACCGATTTGGCGGTCAGGGTCATGGAGAGTGCGGTGGAGCACAATCCGGACGAACCGCTCGCGTATTACAACCTCATCAGCGTGTATGACAAGTGCAAGATGTTTGACCAGGCGGAAGAGGCCCGCAAACGGTTGAAAGAGCGGTTTGCCAAGAAGCCGAAGGATGGTCCGAAGTCCTAATTCACCTGTAGGGAGAGGTGCACTATGTTTGGCAGTCTAGGATTCACCGAGCTGATTCTCATACTCATGATAGTGCTCATTATTTTCGGCGCGGGGAAATTACCGCAGTTGGGTGAGGGGCTCGGCAAGGCGATCAAGGGATTCAAGAAGTCCGTCCATGAGGCGGACGCGATCGAGGCCGAAGCGCAAGCCGCGGCTCAACAGGCCACCGCGCCCCAAGCCGTGACGGCGGCTTCGACCCAGAATGCTGCATTGAATCAGCCCGCTGGGGCGACCGTGCAGCCCGCTCCACGAGCCTAGCCCACCACGCCTATGGAGACTGAACTTAGCTTAGTCGCCGGCTACATTGAAACGTTTGCTGGGAACGGCAAGGCCAGAAGCACGGGTGACGGCAAACGTGCGGTGAAAGCCGGAATCCCGCTCCCCCATCACCTCGCACTCGACAAGACAGAGCAATGGCTCTACTTTGCCGAGTCAGGATCTGACCGAGTCAGGCGCATCAACCTCCAAGAGGGCACCGTCCACAATTTTGCCGGAATCGGGGAGACGTGCTACAGCGGAGACGAGGGATCCTGCGCAGAAGCAGGACTCTATCTGCCATTGGGCGTCGCGTTTGATTCCCAGAACAATTTGTATATCTGTGATTCCGGGAGCAACCGGATTCGAAAAGTCGATCATGAGACCGGCATCATTACGACGGTAGTCGGTACCGGTCAGCACGGGTTTAATGGGGACGGCCCCGCAGTGGACGTTAATCTGACCTGGCCTGCGGCGATCGCCTTTGATCGCGATGATGTCCTCTTTATCGCTGATACCCAAGCCCACAAGATCAGGCGGTATGATCCGAAGACAGGAAGAGTGACGACCATTGCAGGGATATGGACGGCCGAAGATGAAGCGCGAGAACAGCCCTTGGTGGCGAGGAATTTGGTTGTTCTGTCAGGCGACGCGATCGGAATCGATTTTAGCGATGATCAGGGGTGGCTCATGCCGGTCTGTTCCGATGGGCTGGACATGTCGATGTACCTGGACGACGGAAGGCCTGCGATGGATGCGCGCCTCTACGACATTGTCGGCATTGCGGTTGACGGCAAGGGTGACCTGTACGTGGTCGACAAGGGCAGCAATCGCGTCAGAAAGATTGATTCCCGGACGGGAATTATTTCGACTGTCGCAGGGGTCTGCCGGTACGGATATGACGGTGACGACAAGCCGGCCGTCAGAGCCATGCTGCACGCCCCAGAGGCCGTGGTCTTTGATCACGATGGCAATCTGTACATTTCCGATACCATGAATCACCGGGTTCGCAAGGTGGATGTCGCGACCGGCGTCATTACCACGGTGGCGGGAAACGGCGACAGTGGGTATGAGGATAAGAATATCGGCGGCTGCGGCGCCGCTCGATTTGTTGCCAAGGAATCGGCAGGGATGTTGAAACATGGGGACGGCCTGCTGGGGATCGAGGCCGTGGTAAATTCGCCCGTCGGTTTGGCCGTGGATTCGCAAGGCCACCTCTATATCTGCGAACGCGGAGAGAATAAGATCCGCCGTCTGAAGCTCTCGTAGTCAAGAACCCCTTGCCTTCGCATTTGTCCCGCACGGGTTTTGTGGTATTCTGAGTTCGGCTTTCTCTCGGAGTCCTGTGCGGTGCGAATGACGGACATCGACAGTTCCCGCTCTCACCTCCTTGGGTTTCTTTTTTGCCTTATTGTCGGTGCCAGTGTGCTCGGGGCGTTTGGGATTCCGCTGGTCAGTTCCGAGGGGATGACCGTCAGATCGTACTTGGTCCAAGGTGATCTGCCGAATGTCGCCGACGATGCCGCCTGGCAAAAGGTCTCACCGATCACGATTCCCCTGAGCGGACAAGTGATCACAAGGCCGGTGTGGCCGGAACCCACCGTGCATGCGTTGACGGTGCGATCCGTCCACAACGGGACCGAGATCGCCTTTCTGCTGGAATGGCAGGACAACACGAAGAATGATCGGCTCACTCCGGGGACCTTCCGGGATGGCGTCGCGATCGGTCTTCCGCTCGGCGATGCGCCGGCATTTTTCTGCATGGGGCAGCTGGACCACTATATCAACATCTGGCATTGGAAGGCGGATTGGCAAAGCGATATCGATCGACGGGCGGCTCGGACATCGGAAAAAAAAGAAGGCGAGGTTCGGACATTCGAAGTCATTCCAAGGAGGGTGTCGTCAGTCGAGGATTTGATCGGTGGAGGATTCAGCACGTTGACCACAAAGAATAAACAAGGGCGGGTGCAGGGACAGGCGTTCTGGAAGGACGGGGTCTGGCATGTCGTGATGCGCCGCCCTCTGGTGAGCGAAGAACAAGAGAATGAAGCCACGCTTGTTCCTGGTCGTGTTCAGACCGTTTCGTTCGCTGTGTGGAATGGGGAAAACAAGGAGCGAAACGGCCAGAAGGCTGTGGCGCCATGGTTTCAACTGAGCATCGATCCCGTAGCAGGGCGGTGAATCAGGCTGCAAGCTTCGTTCTCAGTCGTCCGTCTCCTTGCGACGTACCCCAGAGGGTACGCCTCAGTTTCCGGACTCCCTGCGGCCTTGCTCGGTGAAATGCGCGTCTTGGCGCGCAGGGGTGGGCGGGTGAGAACGACAGCCTGTTTGACTGCCCTGCGAGAGAAGAGTCGCATCAGGTTCGGAGGGACGTCTGGTGAATGGAGGAGCGCTGGGCGTGGTGGTGTGGGGCCTGTTCTTCTTCGCTGCTGTTGGAGTTGCGCAGGCTGAGGCACAATCCGATGGGATGACGGAGGAAGAAGCGGTTCGGCTCGGTGAGGAATTCGGGATCGTCGTCGGAGCCGTGGACGAGGACATTCAGAAAGAACTGAAGCTCCAGCGGCCGCAGGGAGTGGCCGTGTTCGAAGTGATCGGGAATTCACGAGCGGACTACGCAGGTATCAAGGTTCGATCCGTCATCAAGGAAATCGATAAGCAGGAGATCCGCAACATGGGGGATTTCGGGCGAGCGATCAAGAAAGCGATGAATGAATGTAACTTTACGGTCGGAACCTATGAGCCGGCAGATCCAGGCGATCCGGTCGGCTGGGGGGTCAATTTTCATTTTGTCGGCTGTAAGCGTGATTGATGGTGTTGCGGAGGGGCGAGGTGTGAGAGGTAAGGCGAACGGACATGGCCGTAGAATGCGGGTCGGCTGGGGCGTCACGGCGTGCTGTCTCCTGTCACTGGTCGGTCCGATCAGTCTGCTGAGCAGTTTGTCTTACGGACAAGTGATCGCCCAGCAGGCAGATGGCCAGGGGCCGCCCGATTGGGTGGGAGAAATCGAGAAAATCTTCATCCGTTCGGAAGACTGCAAACAGTGTCATGAGCGTCATTATGAAGAGTGGAAGGGCGCCAGAGAGCAGACACCGGACTTGAAAACATTTGGCCGGGTGGACGCGGCCCTTTTGCATGGCACGTCGTTGGAATCACCTGTCTTTCGAACGGTGTTGGGGCTGTGGAAACAGACGAATCCGACAGCGGATGAACAGGGACGATGTCTCTCCTGTCATGTGCCTGCCGTCACCGTGTTTTCCCAGCATGCTGAGAAGATTGTGGCGCAGGTGATGGCCCGCAAGCCGGGAATCGAAGGAATTGGTTGCTCAGCTTGCCATTTGATGAACGGGGTGGAAAAGGGCTTGAACTCACCACCGACATTTAAATTGCAGCCGGGGAGCATGCTCTATGGCCCATATGCCAATCCCGAGGAGAACCTTGTCCACCCAGCCACCCAGTCTGAGCACTTTCGCGGGGCCAATTATTGTGCCTCCTGCCATTTCGACAAAGTGAAGGATGTTGCGCAGAAGAATCTGCCGGGGGAAATTCTTGAGGGTACGGTTTGCCAGGACTGTCACATGGAGCCCTCGACCGGCAGTTCCACGTCTAGACGAGGGGCAATGACCAGAGCCATCGGACGCCACTGGTTTCGCGGCGTCGTGGTCTCTGGGACTATGCTCAAGAACCGGAACCTGCAGGCCGAGTGGATGCCTCGTATCGACATTGAGGTGACAAAGACCAGCACAGTCGTGGAAGGAACCGGGGTCGTGAAGGTCGGTAGCCTGCCGCACAGTTTCCCTGATGGCGATCCGGTATTGAAACAGTTCTTTCTGACTGTCACAG
>JARFPM010000025.1 GCA_030444405.1 Nitrospira sp. | reverse complement strand
GGTTCGAAATAGCAGGAGCTGTGCAACCTTCGACCAGATCGGTGAATTGTTCACGGACTCCCTGTGCGTACCGAAGAAACTCGATCCCGAACTGGTTGTCTTTGTTCCAGCGCACGATTGAGACCTCGACGGCAAGGGGAGATTCTGTGTCAGGCGTTTCGATGTGCAGCGCGAGGTAGCTGCCTGGCGTCAGGGCGACGGCACTCTGCATTCGGCATCCCGTTGGAGAGAGATCGAAGAGGGTTCCTTCTCCTGCCCCGTTATCCGTCTGGACGCTGGCGGAATACCGCACATACATTCTCGGGCCACTCCGTAGCCTCATACTTGCCTCCGTGCTACTGGCTATATCGGTCGTATCGGAAAAAACTTGAAGCCTCATCCATGAAGTTCTTCGTTCCATGAGACCTACTAGACATGATTAGTTTCATGCTTGTATCGTACGGCTACATGCCATGTTGGAGAATTGCTCGATGACCACTCAAGCCTATCCCCGGAGTCCTAAATCTCTTCTCGGCGGTATTGCTCATCTCGGACGGTTTATCGACAAGATTTGTCTTCGCAATGCCGGGCAGATTCAGGACTACAACTACATCACCGTCGGATTCGATAAGTATCTGATCGATTTTCTCGGTATCGATGCGAAAGCGTTTGAGCAGCGCGTATTAGCTGGTGGGACCGATGAGGAGCTGCTGACCTGGGTGAAGGTCAACGGCCGCAAACACCTGGGCTGACGTGATTGAACTCGACGAAGGTCGACTGTAAAGTTCAGAGGCATGAGTCGAGCCCGCGTCATCTGCCTCTTCCTTGCGTTGGTCCTCGGGCTTCCGATTCTCGGCGTGTTATCGTTCGGTGAACCGCTCGGGCGCTATCTCGAATTCCCTCCACGCACCAGTTACATACAACATGAGTCGTTCTCCTGGCCGGTGTTCATCGTTCTGACACTCTTGATCGCTCTGGTAGTTGGCCCGATTCTCTTGCGAGTGGTGAAAGAAAACCTTCGCCGATCATCTTCCCCAACTCAGCACTCAGCACTCAACACTCAGCACTCTCGCTCATTCCCCTGGTGGGGTTGGCTCGGGATCGGATGGACGAGCCTCTGGTGGGTGGTGGCCTGGACCCGGTATCCCTGGCTGGCGGTAGTCCAGGAACATACATTCACGCCACTGTGGCTCGGCTACATCGTGACCGTGAACGCAGCCACATTCGCCCGCACTGGCAGATGTATGATGCTCCATCGCCCTCGCTACTTCCCGTCGCTGTTCCCGCTGAGCGCCGCCTTCTGGTGGCTGTTCGAGTACCTGAATCGTTTTGTGCAGAACTGGTATTACGTCGGTGTCGTTGAACTGTCGTCGTTCGAGTACGTCTTTCGAGCCACGCTCCCGTTCTCCACGGTGCTGCCGGCTGTTCTCGGCACGGCAGAGCTGCTGACGTCGTATCCTGCTGTCAGTTCGGCTATGGATCACTTCAGCCCGATACGCCCCCACAACACGAGGCTGGCCTGCTGGTCGCTTCTGATATTGTCATGCCTCGGGCTTCTCGGCATAGGACTCTGGCCGAATTATCTCTTCCCACTCGTTTGGGTTGGACCGCTGTTGCTCGTGGTTGCGCTTCAGGAATTGGACGGGAAGCCGACCATACTTTCATCCCTTGCACGAGGCGATTGGAGGGATGTATGGGTGCCGGCGCTGGCGGCCCTGGTCTGCGGATTCTTTTGGGAGCTTTGGAACTGGAAGAGCCTCGCCCATTGGGAGTACGCCGTTCCATTCGTGCATCGATTTCAGCTGTTTGAGATGCCGTTGCTCGGCTACGCGGGGTATTTGCCGTTCGGTCTGGAATGTGTGGCGGTCGCCGATCTCTGTTTGAGCAATCAGGTTTCCGCGAAGCAGGATAACCCCATCATGGACAATGGCTATCATTGATAACAGAACTCACGCTATGCGGAGGACGCCGCCATGCTTCCAGGGCTGAACAACAGTGGCTTTCTGCGAAGGTGGGATTTGAGTACACGGAAACGGGAACCTGATGGCCAGAAAGGAAAGAGGGTAGCTGCTGAGAGCAGTCGGATGAGGCTCTCTTGAGGCAAGCGGTCGATCTTTAGAGACCGCCCGCTTTTGGTTTTTGGAGGTTGAAGAGCCGATAGGCGTTATATCGAGGGCAACGTCAGCAGCTTCTTCATTTCGCAGTGCGCGAGGACGACGTCGGGGGCACGCTGCAATGCCTCATAGTAACTCCGTTCATATCCGTCACCGAGTTCCGAAGGACGAATGAGCGCTCGCACCTCTGCCAACAGTACCGCCACATCGTCGACGGTCAGTTGATCGTTCCCATCGAGGAGTTCGTCGATACGGACAACCATGTTGGAAAGCGGATGCAGCCAGGTAAACCAAGGGTCGTTCATCACCAGTTGCAGAAGCTGGCCCGTGGAGTCCACTCGGCCGTAAATCCGCTCATAAGTCAGCTGTTCGGCAACAATCAGGGCCTTATGCAACCCTAAGAGCCCATGCCGCACATCCGTCAACGTCCTCCTGAGCGGGTTGGTTTCTCGAATATGCGTCTGTCTCGATGAGATGGCCATAGGGGTAATCTTACCAGGTCATTGTGAAAATGGGGACTCAGGGATTGGCTTCATAGTCCATTCGTCGTTATGTCCCTTATCGGACATCAGGGTCTTGTTCTGTAGTGGTGGCTGAGATCGTCGCGATGTTTAATTCAGTGGCCGACTTCTTGGTCAGCCCGACAGGTTGCTTGCTGTGTCACATACAGGATGTCGGCGTCATCATTCCGATAATGCTGCGGATGGAGAAACGGAAGCCCGTCGATTGCTCTGATCCAGCGTCGACGCGCCCTCCGAAGAAACGTCTCGCTGAGGGCTTAGAAGGTTCCCATAGAAGGAAAACAGCTCACCGGTCAAACGGGCCGTGTGGTCGGGATCGGTTAGAAGTTTCCGCCGTATGTAGTCGTTGAGCACACGGCCTTCCTCGGTCTTATGGACATGAGGCTGGTCCAAATTCATGCGGTAGCGCTCGACTGCGTTGGCGACACGGCTGATGAAGACAACAGTGCCGTCCGGTTCCAGCCGTTCGACGACCCCCACATGGGTCAGGGGATCGTTCAACTTGCCGTCTCCGTTGAAATCCCACGTGTTATCGAAAAACACGAGATCGCCAGGACTGACGCTCGACCCTCGATGAAGGGTGCCGTGCTGACGCACGTGGTTGTGGATGAGCCGGACGCCGTTCCCCTTGGGATCATCGAGAGCTCCACGATACAGGTCGATGCCGTGCTCCAGGAAGATGGCACGGGTCACCCCTGCACAGTCGAAGGCGATACGTTTTCCCTGGCTAGTAATAGTCCGGGCTCCGACCAGCCTTGCTGCAGACTC
Organism: Nitrospira sp.; assembly: GCA_030444405.1. Lineage (GTDB taxonomy): Bacteria > Nitrospirota > Nitrospiria > Nitrospirales > Nitrospiraceae > Nitrospira_D. The sequence goes on along the minus strand of JARFPM010000025.1, from coordinate 28,455 downwards.
AACGATGGCTGATCGGCTTGGAAGAGACGGCATGAAGGAAGTAGGATGATCCACTGTGGCCGATGTAGGAGAAGGCTGCGGTAACGTACGCGATTCACGAGCATTCATCTTCTCCGCTGAGATAGATGGTGCCACGGGTTCCCTGTTCAGCTTCTGGGCCGGCTTGGTGCAGCCCACGAGAGTCGCAATCGCAAGAAAGGTCATGATCAGGAAGAATGGCATCGGTGGTTACCGCACGTTCACAAATCGGCCTGCGGCTGTCTGTCGAAGTGCATCAATGTCTTCACGCCGGGTGACGGAAAGAGGCACTGTGTGGCTCAATTCTTCGATGAGCAGGTCGGTCGTGAGCGGAGTTTTTTGGTGCAGCGCTCGATAGAGGGCTGCTACCACCGCCTGTTCGATCTCCGACCCGCTGAAGCCGTCGCTCGCGCTGACGATCTTGCCGAGGTCGAATGTCTTGCTGTCCTGCTTCCGGAGCCCCAAGTGAATGTTCCAGATGGCTTCCCGTTCGGCATCATCCGGCAGATCGACGAAAAAGATTTCATCGAACCGCCCCTTGCGCAGGAGTTCGGGAGGCAGCGACGACAGATCGTTGGCCGTGGCGACCACGAACACGTCCTGCCGTTTTTCCTGCAGCCACGTGAGAAAGGCACCGAAGAGTCGTCGGCTCAACCCCGCGTCCGCCTCGCCGCTTCCTCCGCCGGCGACCATCGCTTTCTCGATTTCATCGATCCAGAGGACGATCGGGGACAAGGATTCCGCCATCTCAATCGCCTTGCGGAAATTCTTTTCCGATTCGCCGACGAACTTGTCGAATAACCGGCCGGCATCGAGCTTCAGGAGCGGGAGTTTCCATTCCCGTGCGATCGCTTTTGCGGCGAGCGATTTGCCGCAGCCCGGCACGCCGACCAACATGATGCCGCGAGGCGGGGTGAGATTGAGCGATTTGGCTTCGGCGGTAAACCCGACTTGAGCGCGCTCCAGCCAGGACTTCAGATTGGTGAAGCCTCCCAACTCAAACCGATTGTCCTCCAAGGGATAGTATTCCAAGAGGCCGCCGTCCTTGATCGCCTGCACCTTACGCTTCAGGATTGTTTGCACATCCTCGACGGAGAGCGTGCCGCGTTCCACGATGCATTGGGCGATGACCTGGCGGGCTTGATGGAGCGTCAAGCCCTGTAGAGCGCGCAAAATGGCGTCGGGCTCCTGGGACGAGAGGCCGTTCTCGGCTGTCTTGGTGTCGCTGATCGAGCTGAGAATGCTTTGCGCAAGGGTCGTGGACCGTGGACGAGAGGTTGTTCGTGGTCCCAACGATTGGAGCAAGCCGCGCAGCATCGACCGCAGTTCGTCCCGATCCGGCAGCTTCAGATCAAGTCGCACCGCAATTTTGTCGAGGTCGAGCGGCAGCGTAATCGGCTGACCGGTCAACAGGCAGGTGGCTCGTGATCGCCTGTAGATGGCTGCAACCTCTCGAAGTTGTCGGCAGACAGCGGGATCTTGCAGATGTGGCCCAAGATCTTTGAGCCAAAACACCGCTTCTACCGTTAGGCCATGAAGATGCTGAAGGACTGCCAAGGGGGTCGCGGTCATCTTGCTGAGGGTTGCACCCTCGTCGGCGCGGGTGAGTCCTCTGGTGATGGACCACTCGAAGAGCGGCATGCGCTCTTGTGCCGTGACCGATTGCAGGAGTGCCAGGACTCGCTCCTCCTCCACCGTTTCAATGACGACGAGAGGATGGGAGGAGCGGATCAGGGTGCGGAGATCGTGCACGCTGGTCGACAGAGCCATCGGAGGGAAATGCTAGCACGAGGCCTCGACCGGACCAAGAAAACCGGTGATTGTGATCGTCGCGTGCCGACGATTATGTTTTGGCTGGATTTTCGAGCGCCTTGTTGATTTCGTTGATGAGGCGGCGCTCGATTTCGCTCGTTTCTTCGTGGCTGACGGTTAAGATGCGGCCCCCCTGTGCGACTCGTTCGAATTCTGCTTTCACGCCGAGCTTTGTGAGGCTGTCCGGAAGGGCTTGAAGGGAAATGAGGTATTGATTTCGCGAGCCTGTCACTTCGAGCGAGGCGGGATTCGAGATTTTGCGCTCCGTCACATAGACCGCCCGTTGATCGGTCTTGACGCTGACCTTCAGATGATACCCGTTGCGTGCCAGTGCGTCTTCAACCACTTTGGCCACGGTCGGCATAGGACGAGGGAGAGTATCGGACTGCGCGCCTTTCTCCTCAACTTTGAGGGATTCCGTCATCTGGGTTGCAATCATTCGTTTGGTCTCAGCCAGCTGCAGTTCCAGTTGCTCGGTCTGTTGCTTGGCTTCTGCTTTCGTGGCTTCCGTGGTGCTCTTGGCGTCCCGAAGTTCTTGATTGAGCAGATCGATCTGCTGCTGCATCACCTTATTCCCGTCCAACAAGGAGCTCAGGAGAACTTCTTGCTTGGCGACTTGCTTCTTGAGGGCCTCATTCTCGACGCGAATAGAATTGTCGTCAGGAACGCAACCAGCGATAATTATCACCAAGATGGCCCAGATAGCTAGTGACCTTGGATCAATGAACGTTTCGTTGCGCACGCGATAGTCCTCCTAGTAGAATGAAAAGATTATGTACGGTTCAGCTCAACTTGTCCACGTGGTATTCGGCCGTATGTTGCTGCATCTTTCAGTCGGGGACTAGGGCCGGTACGATCGAGTCGCAAAAAGGCAGACTCCTCATCTCTGAGACCTGATGAGGTGTGATGGAACGGATGCCTCTGTCGAGGCTTGTCTCTAGCTTGCGCTGCCAGTTCGTTGGTCTGTAGCATGACTGTATTATGACTGCCTTGATTCGAAAGACCTTCTCGGTTCCACCCCTCGGCTGTAACTGTTCAATCATCGGCGATCCTGTCACGAAGCAGGCGGTTGTCATCGACCCTGGTGGTGCACCGGAGCGTATTCTCCAGGAAGTGCAGCGGCTAGGTTTCACCGTCAGTCGCATCCTGCATACGCACGCCCATCTCGATCACTTTCTGGCTTCCAGCGAGATCAAAAAATCGACCGGCGCGACGATTTGCTTGCATCGGGATGATCTCGAACTTTGGAAGAACCTCGAACTCCAATGTCGGGTCTTCGGGGTCTCGTATGTGCCGGCCCTGCCTCCGGACTATTGGCTTGCCGATGAGGAAAAGGTGATGTTGGGACAGGTGCCGATCGTGGCGCTCCATACCCCGGGCCATACGCCAGGGTCGATGAGCTTTCATGTGCCGAACGACAAACTGCTGTTGGCTGGGGATACCCTCTTCCGCGGAAGCATCGGCCGGACCGACTTATGGGGTGGCAACTTTGAGGCCATCGAGGAATCAATTCGTGAGCGACTCTACACCCTCGATGAGTCCACCACCGTTGTGACCGGCCATGGTCCGGACACCGAAATCGGTATTGAAAAGGAATCGAATCAGTTTGTTCGTGTGTAATAGAGTGAGGGTTGTGGCAGTTATTCCCTGGCCATGCGCTCCTTCAGGCGCTCGATCCGCTTTTCAGTTGATTGCTTGATGAAAAACATGTTCTCGGCGAGATGCTGCTGGGCGTTGATCTTTCCTTCATCGCGCCGTTTTTGCTGATCGAGCCCGAACTGTGCGATGAGCGGGCCGTCTTCCTTGTTGAGTTCCTTCCAGATCTCGGCACAGCGTGACTGTTGGGCGGAGGGATACTTGTCGCAAGGCGGATCGGCAGCCGAGGCAATCGGAGCGGAGGTGGTCAAGCTGATGATCAGAGTTGCCAACGTCCAACTGGATTGATTCATACGCCGCTTCACCAGAATGGCCGGTCGCCCGTCGAAACACCATACCACAAATCGCAATGTAGCGGAGACCCTTCTGGTCTATGAGAAGGATGCAGGGATCTTTCTTAACCATTGGGGGAAGAGTAAATTCAAACGGCCGCCGCTGTTAACAGAATGGCTGAGGCTCCTACCTGAACGAGCAGTCCTGCTCGATCTGGGCTGCGGCGCCGGACAAGATTCCCGCTGTCTTGCCAAGCTTGGTCATCGAGTAATTGGGCTGGATCGGATCCTGCCACTGCTCACGTTTGGCAAAAGGCGAGCGCCTTCCGTCCCGTTCCTCCTTGCTGACATAAGATCCCCTCCGATTCGAGTTGGCAGTCTGAACGGGATCTGGGCTGCGGCCTCATTGATTCATCTACCGAAGAGAGCTGTGTCCAGTGTATTGGCTGCGCTTCGTCAACTTGTGAAACCTGGAGGCCTTTTCGCCGGGACATTTACCTATGGGAGTAACAGCCGTACCAAGCGAACAAGCTGGATGCCAGGCCGCTATTTTGCCCGATGGAGAAAAGATGAATTGGCGGGGTACTGTGTTGTGCAGGGTGGAAGGTGCTGTCTCTACGAGTGGTGAGCAACCAAGAACGGAAGGGGAGGTGGATCAATGTGATCGCCGGGCAAAATTGATAGCGACGATAGCCGGAGGACCTGGGTGATCCTGAGAAGGCTCGTTACTGATAGGGCGGCAATTGGGTGTTTTTCTTCTCCAACGTCACGTAGACCTTGTCGTCGAAGGTGTAGTAGCCGCCGTTGTCTTTATCACTTGAAATGCACGCGGGCGAGAAGATGATGACACAGCCAAAGATGTCGCCAAGTACCCACCAGGACCAGGTTCTCGTAAGGGTCATGGTCTTTGGCTCATAACCTTCTTTGGTAACGACGGCCTGGTGGTCGGCCTTTCGACTCAGAGAGACGGTTCCCGGCACAATCAAGTGAACGCGGTCATCGACGACGGCCTGAGCTTCGAGTGGCGTCGTGAAGATCGTGACCGATTGATGGTCACCGTGCCACCAGGTGCCGCAGCCGGAGAGCGAGACAAGTCCTGCGAGAAGTCCGATGCTGCTCAGTCGTAACGCAATTGCCCCACCCCTCATAGCGATCTCTCCCCCTGGCAGTTGTCCTGGGGGCATTCTTCCACTGTCCAGTTTGTTCTTCTAGTGGATTCGCAAATTCTGCAGGGGAGGCACGCACGGGATGTGGAATCGGATTAGATTTTCATAGCCTCGTTTACTTCATGCAGGGTCGCACCGGCGACTGCAGCCGCTCGTTTGCTGCCGGTCTCAACGATTTCTTCAACGCGGGACGGATGTTGAGTCAATTTCGCGCGTGCATCCCAGGTCGATGCCAACTGTTCCACCATTCGGTCCGCCACGAGTTTCTTGCAGTCGATACAGCCGATCGCGGCGGTCCGGCAGTCTTTATTGACCTGGTCTTTGACTGCTTGGGGAGAATAGATGTTATGAAACTCATAGACAGGACAGAGGTCCGGGTTGCCCGGATCGGTCCGTCTCACACGAGCCGGATCTGTGACCATGGTTTTGAGTTTCTGCCGGACGACCGGCTCGGAATCCGAGAGGTTGATCGTATTATTGTAACTCTTGCTCATTTTTCTGCCATCGGTGCCCACCACCTTAGGAAACTTGGTCAGATGTTCCTTCGGCTCGGGGAATACGGTTGTTTTGTAAATGTCGTTGAATCGGCGTGCCAGTTCTCTCGTCAGCTCCAGATGGGGTAGTTGATCTTTTCCCACCGGAACAAAATCTGGCTTGTACAAGAGAATGTCGGCGGCCTGCAGGACCGGGTAGCCGAGAAAACCGTAGGTCGTGAGATCCTTCTCCCTGATCTCTTCTTGTTTTTCCTTATAGGTCGGGTTGCGCTCAAGCCAAGAGACGGGAGTCATCATCGACAGCAGGAGGTGGAGGACAGCATGTTCCGGAATTCGGGACTGGATAAAGATCGTGGAACGTTCAGGATCGATGCCACCGGCAAGCCAATCGATCAGCATCTCACGGACGAACATCCGAATGCGGCTGGTGTCGGCATAATTCGTCGACAACGCGTGCCAATCGGCGACGAAGAAGTAGCAGTCATACTGTTCTTGCAATGCCTTCCAGTTTTCTAAGGCACCGAGATAGTTTCCGAGATGCATGAGGCCGCTGGGCTGCATGCCGCTGAGTACTCGTCTGCGTCCTGTGGTCATTCTGCGACTCCTGGACGGAGACCGAGTGCGGTTGACAAGATCGTCCCGGACAGACCCTTGGCGAACGTTCCGGTGAGCGTGTGTATAACGCCCAGTTCTTTGTCGAACACGATGAGCCCCACCAGGATGAGCATGCCATAAGGCTCCAATCGCGCTAAGGCCATAGCTGGTTTCGGTGGCAGCAGCGCCGTCAGGATCCGGCCGCCGTCGAGCGGTGGGATCGGAAGCAGGTTGAACAGTGCGAGAAACACGTTGATCATGACGGAATAGAGCGCCATGACGGCGATTGGGCGCAAAAACATGGTTGCGAGGAGGCCTGAGGACTCTTCAGCCTCGCTGGCGCTGCGAGGAGACAAGGTCGGCTCGAACGTCAAGATCAACGCCAAGAGCAAGGCACTCGCGACGGCGAGCAGCAGATTCATCCCAGGGCCGGCCGCTGCCACGAGTGCCATGTCGCGTCGAGGCTGGTGCATATTCCGAGGGTCAGTCGGAACCGGCTTGGCCCAGCCCAACAGAAAGCTCCCGGGCAACATCAAACAGATCAGCGGCAAGATGACGGTGCCGAACGGATCAATATGGGCAAGTGGATTGATGGTGAGCCGTCCCTCAAGCTTCGCGGTCGAATCGCCGCATTTCTCTGCCATCCATCCATGCGCATATTCATGGAGAACCATGGCGAACAAGAGGGGAAGCCCCATATACGAGATTGTGTGAAGGATCTGTGAGAAGGAGTTCATGTAGTGGTCAGTTCTCGTCCCAGTCCGAATAACCTGCAGGATGTTCAAACAGGGCCTCTGATCTCACCCTCCCGACCCCGACGCGCCAAGACGCGCCTCTCCACATGTAAGGCCGCAGGGAGCGAAGAGGTGAGGAAGGTACATACCGCACTTCGTGTGATCCGTTCACCCTTCTGATGGATCTTGGTGAACGGATAGATTCCACTGCTCAGTCTCCTCTTTACCGTTGAGCCTCTGAGCGATCCGAGAACGAAGCTGGAGGAATTTTTCAACATCCTGCTAATCCAACTGCACAAACTTACCTTGTTTCACCTGCAGAAGAAAGAGCGGTCGGTGCAGGGTGCCGTCTGGTCCGAACTCGGCAGGTCCGGCGAGTGTCGGCAAGTTGCGTTGCGTCATGAGGAAGTCGCGGAGTGCTTCGCCTGAGGTGGCCCCGTGGCGCACTCCTTCAATGACGACTTTGGCTGCATCGTAACCTTGCATGGTGAAGAGTGACGGGGTTGATTGAAAGCGTTTGTGGTACCGCTGAACGAACTCCTGCACGGCGGGATTGGGGCTGTCGACGAAAAACCCGTCCACAAATGTTGCGCCGTCGACTGTCCGATCGGCGGTGCGGGCAAAGTCCTGTGAGTTCCAGCCGTTGGTGCCCAGCAGCGGTGCTTTGATGTCATGAAACGCCAGCTGTGCGGCGAGGAGGCCGATCTCGTGTGAACGACTGGGGATGAAGATCGCATCAAACCCAGGAGTATAAAGAACGCGCTTTTCGTTTCGGCCGAGTGGTTTGCCGGGCTGGCGCGGCGTGTCGACCGGAACTGCCAGCCCATACTTTTTCAGGTCCTCGGCCTTGAGCCGTTGGATCTGAGGACCGAAATCCGTTTCCCCTTCCTTGAACGTTTCGATGGAGATGATTTCACCGTCCAGTCGGCGTACCTCCTGCGCGAAGAGCCGGGCAAGTTCTCGCCCATAGACGGTGTCGGGATGGAGAATGCAGAACCGTCGATAGCCCTGTTCTTTCGCCGCATAAGTCGCGATGCGCTCGGCCTGCATGGCATACGTCAACGACGTGCTGAAAAGATAGTTGCCCAACCGACGGACATTGGGGAGCGTCGCCGCCGGTGTAATCAACGGGACCCTGGTCTTTTGCGCCATTTCGGCCATGACCGGAAGATTTTTTGACAGCATCGGCCCGATGACGGCGAGCGGATGGTCGTCATGGAGCAGCGCCGAGAGATCGTCCAAAAAGCCCTGCCGGTCGGCGTCATGATCCTTCACGATCAACCCAACGGATGGGGTTCCAGGCTGCTCCCGAACCCGTTCCACCGCCAACTGAATTCCCTCCAGGACGTCATTGGCGAAGGCGGAGAGGTGTCCAGACAACGGAAGGACGGCCGCGATAAAATACTGGTTGGCTTTCAACCTCGATTTGATAAGTTCTAACGATTCGCTTGCCTTCGGGACGGAGGGATGAGCAGGGAACGCAGCGAGAAAATGCCGGGTCTCCCGTTCTGCCAAGTGGTCTTCGCCTCGCCCGATGTAGTAGTCGATTAGTCGGAGTGACGCGAGGTCGCCGGGATACGAACGAGGATAGGCATCCCGCACCCGGGTCAATCCTTTTTTATCCAGCTTTTCTGTGATGAATTGGCGAATCTGCTCCCGTGTCTCCGTCATCTGTGCGTCGGAGCTGCCGGCCATTCCTTCCAGCAAGGTATGAATGGCCCGGACATAGTCTTTCTTTTGAGCCAGTGCCTCGGCAGTCAGTTGCTGTGCCTCTCGTTTGGTTGCGTCGTCGGGTGCCGTCGTACGTACTTGCGCTAGTAGCGGCAGAGCCAAGTCGATATTCCCCATGGCGGCATGGATGCGGGCCGACAAGAGCTTGCCTCGGTCCACGAGGTCGGATTCGGGAAACTCCGTCTGAAGTTGATTCAGATACCGGAGCGCCTCTCCATAGTCCTTCATCCCGAAGAGCGCGGCGCCCAGCAGCAGGTAGGTATCATCAAGGTGTTCCGGTGGTGGGGTGGTCGTCAAGAATCGACGCAGGATTGTGGCTGCGGATTCCGGATCGCCTTTCTCGATCAGGTGTTTGGCCTGGTTCAAAACCGGCGGATTCGGAGGAACGATTTTTACGGGATCGGCTGCCTGTGCCTCTCTCGATTGAGCCGGCATGAGGCCCACGCCGAGTATCAGCGCAAAGGCAATGGCGACCATCAACGACGGCCATGCAGAGATGGAAGAAGGGTTATGCGAGTAGGCGAGCATTCCGTTCGACCGGCGGTAGGTCGTAGGCAGACTAGTATCGGAAAGGGTGCGACCTGTCAAGGAGAACTATGCCGGCATCATTGCACTCATGAATTGTAGTCATCAAAGGAGTTGGTTATAGTTCGTTATCCGGCTGCCATGGCTGAATCAACGGTACCCTTACTGGACCCTCTTCTTGAACGGTATCTCAGCGAGCTGCGGATTGAAGGCGGGCTGGCGACCAATACGATTGAGTCCTACCGGCGCGATCTCTTTAGGTTGCAGCGATACTTGCGGCAGCATCAGTTCAGTGTCGACGACTCCGTTTCACCACACACGATACGCTCGTTTCTCGCATCGCTCAAACAAGAGGCCCTTGCCGCCTCATCGATTGCCCGCCTACTCTCGGCAATGCGAGGGTGGTATCGCTTTCTGGTACGGGAAAACCTCGTGGAAACCAGTCCTCTCCGTGATATGACGACGGTGCGCCGGCCGGTCCGATTGCCGAAGACCCTGACACTACAGGAAATAACGGCGTTGCTGGAGCTGCCGGCTCGCGATCGTGCCGAGGACCAACGTGACCGCGTGATGCTGGAATTGCTGTACGCGGCGGGTCTTCGTGTATCGGAGCTTGTCGGGCTCAGCGTATCGCAGATCGACGTGAATCAGGGCTGTGTACGAGTCGTGGGGAAAGGCGCCAAGGAGCGACTCGTCCCGATCGGACAGACTGCGGACAAGATGTTGGTTGATTACTTGGAGCATGTGAGACCGGTTCTACTCAAAGGGCGATCGTCCCGCGTCTTGTTCATCAGCCGGCGGGGACGAGGACTCACAAGGCAGGCATTTTGGAAGCTGCTTCTGCAGCGGGCACGACGCGCCGGTATTTCCAAGCCGATCTCGCCGCATATGCTGCGGCATTCCTTTGCCACGCATCTGCTGGAAGGTGGAGCCGATCTGCGAGTCGTTCAATCCATGTTGGGTCATGCGGATATCGCGACGACTCAAATCTATACGCATGTGGAAGGCAGCCGGTTGAAACACATCCATCGCCGATATTTTCCACGGCAGTTCGGTCGACGACGGACACGCGCAGAAAATTCGACGAAGCGGTCATAGTTAGGAATCGGGATATTGCGAAACCGGACAAGCAGTACGCGAACCGGTTGACAAGGAAGTATGGACTTGATACGCTCCGCCGAGGTTGCTAAGAAAATCGGGCGGATAGCTCAGTTGGAAGAGCGCTGCCCTTACAAGGCAGAGGTCACAGGTTCAATCCCTGTTCCGCCTACCATTCGGAGCTGTTGGTACGCAGAGACAGGAAATGTGCTTACGGGGTGGAGGATCTGTTCCTACACGCAGGAATTGATCGGCGACCAACGATTTCGTCTTGTCGTGCTGCTGTTCTGCCAGAGATAGATTTTGCGGGGCCGTCGTTCAGCCTGGTTAGGACGCCAGATTGTCAATCTGGAGGTCGCGGGTTCAAATCCCGTCGGCCCCGCCATTTTCTTCAGAGTTTGGTACAATTCCATTTTGCCAAGAACTCATGAGCGCTGAGGAGGGAGAGTAGAGACTCGTATGTTTCAAACCGGTCCACTGGGAATCATTCTGTCGCTTGGTGTCGTGTCTAAGGTGGTCCTCTTGCTCCTGGTCTGCTTTTCGATCGCGTCATGGGCCATCATCTTCTACAAGTTGGTCGCGTTTCGCACCGCTGACGCAAGAGATCGTCATTTTATGACCCTGTTGCTGCGGGCCAGAGACGTGGAAGAAGTCACTCGGCACGCCCAACAGACGGTTGGGAGTCCCTGCGCGAAGATTTTTCATGCCGTTATTCAACGGATCGGCCACATTCCTACCGAGGTGAATGAAAACGGTTCCATCGCGTACGATCGGCATGTGATGGAGCGGACGGCGGCTCATCTCGCTCAAGGTCAAATCGCCAGATTGGAATCGTTTCTGCCGTTTCTTGCGACGACCGGAAATATCTGTCCGTTCGTAGGCCTCTTGGGAACAGTGATGGGCATTATCGATTCATTCCGTGAAATCGGCACACAAGGCACAGCCAGCATCGCGGCGGTGGCTCCCGGCGTCTCCGAAGCTTTGATCGCGACCGCAGCCGGATTGTTTGCCGCGATTCCTGCCGTCATCGCATATAATTATTTTCTCGTACGTATCAGACGTGCCGCGATGCACATGGATTCGGTCGTGGTGGAGCTCCTGGCCTTGATTCCATCCCAAACGAGACCTGTCGCTCCGGTTCCCGTTGGAGCGAAGGGATGATCTTTGAGACAAGGCAGCGTCGATTTCTAGCAGAGATCAACGTCATTCCGCTCGTGGACGTTGTGCTGGTGCTCCTGGTGATCTTTATGGTCACGGCACCGATGCTCTATCGAGGCATGGACATCAAGTTGCCGACTTCGGCGTCGAACACGATCAAGCCGGAGATCCGAGCGGTGCTGACGATCGAAAAAGATCAACGCCTGTATCTCGACAAAGATCAGGTAAGCGTGGCTCAGCTTGAGCAGAAGCTGCGCATGATGAAAGAAGGCCATGCCGATGTCTCATTGTACTTGCGCGCCGACCGCGACGTGCCATATGGAATCGTGGTTCAGGTGATGGATGGAGTCAAAAAAGCCGGGATAGAAAAACTCGGCATGGTGACTGATCCCACCGGACCCGAACGTGTCAGTGAGGGTACGCCATCACAACACAACCAGTAGGATAAGGTCCACAGTGCAGGCTTGGGCATCAGCCGGCATGGTCTCGGATGATGAATGGCAGGCGACCCTGACTCGTCGCTTAAGCATTGCCGTCCTCGTCTCTCTGGCACTACATATCGGCATACTGGCGATGGTGGGTTGGGTTCGATTGCCACGACATGGCGAACGACCCCTATCGTCCATTGAGATTTCCCTCGCGAGTCTGCCGACTCTTCCCGAGAAGGCCGTTGAACCCCCGAAAAGTCAGCCGATTAACAAAGAAGTAGAACGCCCCAAGCCGGTACAGCAGACTAAGCCTATCGAGAAATCCAAAGTTATTGAGAAACCCAAGCTCATCGAGCAACCCAAACTTGTTGAACACCCAAAACCTGTTGAACAGCCCAAATCGGCTCCTTCCGTGAAAGCGGCCCCCGTGTCTCTCCCGCCTGTGGCGACCGTACCCCTTCCTCCTCCGGTTGCTCCGGCAAAATCGTCGAATGATCTCATGCGCGATATCATAAAAGATATTGAGTTGCCTCCGGATGCCCCCAAGCGCGGCGACATCAGCCCGGAGGACAAGCCTAGGAAATCACCGGTGATGAAGCTGCCGGATGTACCGGTCGTCACGGAAACCAAGGACTCAACGCCAAAAAAGCTGGTTGCCTCCGCTCAGTCCTCATCCTTGACGGAAGATGTGGCGAAGGAATTGGACGAGGAACTGAAGAAGATCAAGAAACTCGAGGTGCCCAAAGCAGCGCCTCCGGTGGAAGTGCCGTCGAAACCTTCCCCTCAAGTAGAAGCAAAGGTCCAGGCCGTCAAGCCGGTCGACACCACATTGAAGGTTCCAGGGATGGCTCCCGGATCCAACGCGTATCTTGCGCTTGTGCGACAGCGAATCAGCAATGCTTGGAATGCCCCCCCTCTGGATCTGACAAGCCAAGCCTACGCCGTTGTCGTACAATTCAGACTTCATAAGAACGGATCTGTCACCGGTGTGGCGATCGAGCAATCCTCAGGAAACGAGTACTATGATTTAGCCGGGAAACGAGCGGTTCTCAGTGCAAACCCATTGCCCATGTTTCCGCCTGATATCACGGATCTGTATTTTGATGCCCACTTCACTTTTACCGTCGGAGAGCCGCAAGGATAGACCATGATGTTTCGAGCTGTTGTGTTTATCGGCTTGTGTGTATCGATCGGCGTCGCTTGGATCATTGAATCCGGTGCCGCCGACGTCTTTCTTGAAGCAACCAGACCGGATTTTCAAAAGATCCCGCTTGGGATCGCCGGCATTGAAAACCTGGGTGGATCGGAGTCACCCGAGGGACGTGTGAAACTGGGCACGCGCATCGAAGAAATACTCAAGGCGGACGTGCGACGCTCGCTGGTTTTTGCTCTTGTCGATTTGCCGAGTCTCGGTATCAAGGTCAATCATCTCGGGGCGGAGCCTGATCCCTCCTTCAAACAAGCCACCGAGAATGGGGTGTCGGTCATTGTCTGGGGTAAGGCGGGAATCAAGGGTGGGAGCAAGGACGCCGATCTCAGCATGGATGGTTACGTGTATGATGCCGGCACCAATGAAGTGGTGGGTGGGAAACGATATATCGGCTCGACATCGGTCGCCCGCCTCATGGCCCATCGTTTTGCGGATGAGTTGGTCTTTCGCTATACGGGAGAACCGGGAATCGCACGGACGAAGATTGCCTATGTTTCTGAGCTGGGGACGGCTCGCGAACTATTCGTGATGGATTACGATGGATACGATCCTCGTCAGTTGACGGCCGACGGGTTCTTGAACCTGATGCCTCGTTGGTCGCCGGATCGCCGATTTTTGGTCTTCACGACGTACCGCAATCGGAACACTCAGGATATCGACATGCTTGAGCTGGCCACGGGAAAGCGGTGGACGCTCGTCTCGCAAGGAGGGTTGAACATCACTCCGGTCTTATCTCCCGATGGGAATTCGCTGGCCTACTCATCAAGCCGTGAAGGAAACGCCGAATTGTACCGTTTGGATACCCACACGAAAGCCGTTCAGCGACTGACCACGAATGCGGCCGGGGACTTATCTCCCTCCTGGTCTCCATCGGGGCGGGAGCTCGCATTTACGTCCGATCGGAACGGCGGACCGCAAATTTTCCTCATGAGTGCGGACGGATCCAACGTACGTCGATTGACGTTCGATGGAGACTACAATGCGGCGCCTGCCTGGTCACCTCGAGGAAATTGGATCGCCTACGTGTGTCGGACTTCCAAGAAAGAGTATAAGCTGTGCGTCATCACCCCCGATGGTCAGAAACATCTCCAATTAACGACAGGACTGGGAGTGGATGATTCTCCGTCCTGGTCTCCGGATGGACGGCATCTTGTGTTCAGCTCGACGGTGGATGGTAAGAGTCAAATCTACATGATCAATGCGGACGGTAAAGATCTCGAGCGCATTACGTTTACCGGTACTCATAATAGCGCACCGTCCTGGTCCCCGGCATCGTAAATATCCAGGAAGGCATTGACGGCAATCGTCCTACGCTGTAAGAAGAAAAAGGGACGATATTTCACAGGAGGGAAGGAATCCGATGAAAAAGTTACCAGCCAGCTACTTGCCGTTGATTCTTGGTGTCATCGTACTAGGAATTCCAGCGTGCTCGAAGAAGGCGGTCCGATCAGGGGGAGATAGCCAGGCTCTTCAAGAAGAGATGGCCAGAGGAGAGATGGCGAAGGGAGGAGCGGCCAAAGAAGGGACGAGTTCAAGTTTTCCCGATACGTCGTTCTCCGGACGTGATGATTCGAACAGCTTACGGGGATTGGATCGCAATCCTTCAGAAGAACGGCTGGGCGGAAATGCTGGCGGCTCAGGCGGTGCCGGCCACGCCAACGCGATGATCGCAAAAGCAGATTCCGGTTCGGCCGCTCGCCAGTTGGCTGAAATTCGTGCGGAGCAGGTGGCTTCGGTGGCAGCCGGGCTTCGGGATGTCTTTTTCGGGTACGACAGTTTTTCGATCACTGATGAAGGGCGTCACGCCCTTTCCGGCGATGCGGAATGGGCCAGGTTGAATCCGTATGCACAGCTGAAGATCGAAGGTCATTGTGACGAGCGGGGCACGTCAGCCTATAATTTGGTGTTGGGTGAGAAACGTGCGAAGGCCGTTCGGAATTATCTCGTCGAATTGGGAGTGGCCCCCACTCATTTGTCGGTCGTCTCCTACGGCAAAGAGCGGCCGTTCTGCACGGAACATACGGAATCTTGTTACTCGCAGAATCGCCGTGGGCATCTGGTTGTCAAGACAGGGAAGTAGTGCGCTGGTAGTGCCGCGCCTTAACGTGCCCTGATTGTAAGCGGTCGTTTGGAGCTCAGGACATGACGTCTCACCTACGAACCAAGCATGGCATGCTCCTCGGTCTCGCCGTGGGCGGTCTCCTTCTGCCTGGCTGTGTCGCGCAGCAGTCCGACCTGAAAAAGGCGGAGAAAGATCTTCAGCAGCAGCTGTCCCAGACCAGAGCCAGGCAGAGCCAGGAAATTTCGACCTTACGCGAACATGAACTACCGCAGTTGCGAGGAGAGCTGGAAAAGGCTCTGCACCAGGCACGAGAGCTCCAGAATAAACAGGAAGATTTTAAGCATCGATCGGCGCAGTTGGAGCAGCAAACAAAAAAGCTGGAACAGTTGGCGTCCAAACTGGAAACCGACAGCAGCACGCGGTATCTGTGGATGCAGAAGAGCTTCGAGACGCAGGACGCGAAGGTGTCGGCCCGGCTCGACGAACTATCGAAGGCCATGGAAGCTTTGAAAAAAGAGGTCATTGACGTCGTTCAACGTACGAATGAGGGGTTGGTAAAACGCGTCGATGTCAAGCTGGAAGGGCACCAAAAGGACTTAACAGAGCACCAAAATAAGATCGAGCAGATCTCTCAGAAGTTCACTCAATTCAATCAGGCGCTGACAGGGTTTCGGGAGGCGCTGACCGGTCTGAATGATCGTGTGGGTGAATACGAGCAAACCGCGAAGCATCTTACGTCGAGAATCGATGCCGATTCAAAAACGACGGCGACTCATGCGGAGGATGTCAACCGAAGCGTGGTGTCCATCACGAAGGCGCTTGAAGCGGTCGGGAAGAAAGTCACGGCTCGCCTTGATGAGGAGGACAGTCGAATCGATGCCCTGGCCAAAACTCTTGAGCAGGTATCAAATAGGTCTCTGCAACAAGCCAACAAACCGGCGCAACACTCTTTGTCGGGGTCGAATGAGTCCGCACAAGAAGGAGGGGAAGCGTCAAAGTCGTCCGCTGGGTTGGAGACCACTGGAGGTGCGACAACGATCGTTCCTCCTCAAGAATCACCGAAATTTGAACCGGTCCAGGCCAGCGCCGATCCACCTGATCGGGTTCGCTATGAGCGGGTGTTAAGTTTGTTTCGGGACGGGGATTTGGAAGGCGCTCGGCAAGGGTTTACCGGATTTCTCGAGGACTATCCAAACTCCAATCTTGCGCCGAATGCCCGCTTTTGGCTGGGGGAGTCGTACTTCGGCAAGAAAGAGTTTCAGAGAGCGATCGATGCCTATGATAAAGTGGAGATCGACTATCCCGGTAGCGAAAAGGTGCCTGCGGCGATCCTCAAGAAAGGGTATGCGTATCTGGCTCTGAAGGATAAGAAGCGTGCCTCGTCCGCCTTTAAGCAAGTGGTCACGCTCTACCCGAAAACGGCTGAGGCGGGAAAAGCGTCGGACAAGCTGACTCAACTCAAGGAGGTGCGGTAACAACATGTGTGTCCGTACACTCGTGTCCGGTTCTGCGGTATGCGGATTGTTGGCGTCGACAGTCATGCTCGTTGGCTGTGCCAAACATGCTGATTTTTTGGAAATGCGCAATCAGCTCTCGACCATCTCGAAGACGCAGGATCAGGATCATCAACGGGTGGATACCGTAATGCGCCGATTGGAGGCTGTAGAAAGGAGCAAGGATATGGATCCTGGGAAGTCGCGATTCGACGACCTGGCGGCTCGCTTTCAAAAACTTGAAAACCGATTGGCAAAGCTGGAAGAGGTTGCCAGCCAGGCATCTGCCAAGTCGGATTCCTCGACGGAGCTGCGTGCATCTCGGCCGGTCAAACAGACACAGTCTGTAGAATCGATGGTAACGGTGTCCGGAATCACGCCGACGTCCGCCTTCAATCTGGCCTATAATGATTACCTCAATGGGAAATATGAGCTTGCGGTCGCAGGGTTCCAACGGTTCATCAAAGATTTTCCCGGTACGTCTCTGACTCCGAACGCCCAATATTGGTTGGGGGAATCGTATTACAACTTGAAAGACTATGGGCGGGCCATCCAAACGTTCGACTATCTCGTGGCGGAATATCCAGGGAACGAAAAGGTTCCCGCGGCGCTGTATAAGCTTGGTTTGGCGACAGCCGAGACCGGCGATCTCGGCAGGTCGAGAAAGAATCTGAAGCGTGTGCTTGAAGAGTTCCCCTCATCGGACGAATCAAAGTTGGCAAAGAATAAGTTGGCCGAAATCCGATGATCGTCGCCGTGGCGCGACGTCCCGCCCCGCCACCGTCCCATCACTCATGAGGAGCATCGTGCCGTGCTGAGAACCGACGGCAGTGGCCGGATCTGCATTCTCCCGGAAGAGGTCATCGGTCGCATTGCAGCGGGAGAGGTGGTCGAACGCCCGGCGGCGGTTGTAAAAGAACTCCTCGAGAACAGCATCGATGCGGGGAGTCAGTCCATTACAATCGACGTGAAGGACGGAGGGCTTGCCTTGATTCGGGTGACCGATGACGGCGAGGGCATGAGTCGGGAAGATGCTCCACGTGCTTTTGAGCGGCATGCCACGAGCAAGCTCCGGTCCGATCTGGATCTCTGGTCCATCCGAACGATGGGTTTTCGAGGCGAAGCACTGCCGAGTATCGCCGCCGTGGCCCATGTTCGACTGATGACGGCGACTCGGTTCGCAGAAGTGGGGACCGAGTTGGAAGTTGTCGGGGGAACAATCGGGAGAATCGCCGAAGCTCCTCCGGTCACGGGAACACGAATCGAAGTTGCAGAGCTGTTCCACAATCAGCCGGCCCGGAAGAAGTTTCTGAAGTCGCCCCTTACGGAGTTTTCGCATATCAGTCGGGTCGTACAGCAGGCATCGCTTGCTTGGCCGTCCATCCACTTCCGCTTGATGCACAACGGCGAGGCGATCTTCAATTACCCCTCCGCTTCGTCGGATGATGATCGGATCGCCCAGGTCTATCGGCGTACCTTTCTCGACCAAAGTCTCCGGATCAAGGCCTCGGTTCCCGGAGCTCATGTCAGCGGGTACATTGTGGACGCGGTCCATGCTAAGCCCGCTCGGACACCTCAAGAGTTGTTTGTGAACCGTCGTCCTGTGCGCAATGCCGCAGTGTCCCATGCCGTCGCGGAAGGGTATGGTTCATTCCTTGCCAAGGGGAGTCAGCCGCGATTCGTGCTGTTTCTGGAAATTGACCCGGACCGACTCGATGTCAATGTCCATCCGACCAAACGGGAAGTGAGATTTTCGGACAATGAGTTGATTCATCAACTCGTACGGGGAGCGGTTCGCCAAGCCTTGAGTGGCGGAAAGACGGATGAGCTTGGGAGGACTGCGTTCATAGAATCCTCCGTGCATCGGACCTTGGCTTCCATCGTGACAACTCTCTCCACGGGCAAATCCGTTGAAGCGGAATCGACGACCCTGCGGCATGATCCCGAAACTCAATTGCCGTTGGTGAGCGAAGCGACGGAGCCCTACCTTCAAGTGCCTTCGGCTGAAGTGACCGCGCTGGGGCAGATCAATCGGACCTTCCTCATCGCTCAAGTCGGGGGCGATCTGACGGTGATTGATCAACACACGGCCCACGAGCGGGTCCTCTTCGAGCGACTGTGTCGCGCTTGGAAAACCCGTGATATCCAGGCCCAACCTTTGCTGATCCCCGATGCGGTGGAATTGTCTCCACCTCAGGCGGCATTGCTCCAGCGTTACCAAAGTGACTTGGAACAATTGGGGATGGAGATTGAACCATTCGGTTCCTCCACCATTTTGATTCGGGCGATTCCGGTCGGTCTCGGCAAGATCGACCCGGTCACGTTTCTGCAGGATCTCATGGATGATCTCGCGCAGTGGGACCGTGCCTCCAGTTTGGAGGCAAGAGTACGGTCGGTCCTAGCATCGTTGGCGTGCCACGGCGCGGTTCGGGCCGGCCGCTCGATGAAACCCGAGGAAATCAAGACTCTGGTTGAGGAATGGCGCGCCGAAGGAGAGATCACGACCTGTCCACACGGGCGGAGGACGTCGTTCCGACTCAGCATCACAGATCTGGAGAAAATGTTCGGACGAGCCGGCTGGTAGCTGATGATTGGGCAAGGCTACTAACCGATATTCGGCGGAGAGTTTTGATCCCGGCAAATAGGTGTATCATCGATTCGGCAGCGTTCACTTGAACATGCGATCAGACCAGTTGCTCCACCACCGTCCCTTAGTCGTGCTTCTCGGTCCGACGGCCGTCGGAAAAAGTCGGATTGCAATACAAGTGGCCAAACACCTTGATACCGACGTGTTGGCGGCGGATTCCCGTCAAGCGTATCGCGGGATGGACATTGGGACGGATAAGCCGACCGCCGAGGAGCGTCAGGCTGTGCCGCACCGACTTATCGATTTGGTCGACCCCGGCGAAACGTTCAATGCCGGCTGGTATCGGCGAGTCGCAATGGTGGAAATCGAACGCTTATACAGTGTGGGACGGTTGCCCTTCGTTGTGGGTGGAACAGGGTTGTATATCCGAACCTTGGTGAGGGGGTTATGTCCGGCACCCCAGGCCGACCCGCATGTGCGGGCAGGCCTCAAGAAATTGAGCGATGAATGGGGGCGAGATGGTCTCTATGCAGAGCTGATGCGCGTTGACCCTGAAACGGCAGCACGGTTGCACCCGAACGACGAATCCAAGGTCATGCGTGCGTTGGAAGTCTATCGGCTGTCTGGACGCCCATTGTCGACTGTGCAAGCGGAACACGGATTTCATGAATCTCCGTTTTCCGCTCTGCTGATAGGCCTTGAACGAAGGAAAGAGACCCTGTATCGAAGGATTGAAGAACGAATCGATTGGCAGCTAACTCATGGAATGCTAGAAGAGACTCGATCATTGCTCGACCGGGGGTACGGGCGCGAGCTCGGTTCGATGAAAGGTCTCGGCTATCGCCAGGTCGGAGCCTATTTGGCGAATGAGTGCGATTACGCCGAAATGGTGCGTCGGTTCAAGCGCGACACGAGACGTTTTGCGAAACGGCAGATGACCTGGTTTCGAAGCGAAGCGGGAGTTGTATGGCTGTCGATCGAGGACAACGAGCCGTCTGAGCGGACGGCGGAACGAGTGATCGTACGCATCAAGCAATTTGTGAGCGCCCTTGAACAACAGAAACAGCCTGCGGCGTTGCAGCCGGTCTCTTAGGAAAGGATCTGCATGAAGAGAAAAAGACAGGATGAGCAGGTGACCGTCGGGGTGATTGGAGGAAGCGGGCTGTATGACATTGAAGGGCTCACCTCCGCTCGGCCCATCCGAGTCCGTACACCCTTCGGGGCTCCTTCCGATGCAATCACCGTTGGCTTGCTTGACGGAATTCGAGTCGCATTTCTTTCGCGGCATGGGCGGCGGCATTTGTTGAATCCGAGCGCGATCAACTACCGCGCGAACATTTTCGCGCTCAAGTCTCTGGGGGTGTCCCATGTGATTTCGATCAGCGCGGTAGGCAGCATGAAGGAATCAGTTCACCCGGGCGACGTCGTCGTGCCGGACCAGTTCATCGACCTCACGAAGCGGCGTGTCTCGACATTTTTTGACAACGGAGTCGTGGCGCATGTGGCTTTCGGCGAGCCGATTTGTGCCGAACTGAGACAGGCGCTCCTGTCGGCCGGAGAAAGGGTCGGCGCCACTTTACATCGCAACGGGACCTATCTCTGCATGGAGGGTCCGCAGTTTTCGACGAAAGCGGAATCACGACTCTACCGGCAATGGGGCGTCGATGTGATCGGCATGACTAATATGCCGGAAGCGAAACTGGCGCGTGAGGCGGAGCTCTGTTACGCGACCTTGGCGCTGGTGACCGATTATGACTGCTGGCATGAGTCGGAAGAGGCGGTCACCGTGGAGGCGGTGTTGGGAACGCTTCATCGCAACGTGGCTCTGGCCAAACAGATACTCCGTGTGGTGATGCCCTCCTTCGTAGATCCGATAGACTGCCCCTGTCATCGGGCATTGGACAATGCCATTCTGACGGCGCCCAACCGAATTCCTACAGCTGTTCGGAAGAAGCTCGCCGTGCTCATCGACCGTCCTCTGACACAAAAGAAAGGAGTCCGTTAGCCATGGGGAAATTGTTAGTCGTGGGATCGGTTGCACTCGATACGGTCAAGACCCCTTTCGGCGAGGGAGCCGATATTCTTGGAGGGTCGGCCACGTATTTCTCAACGGCGGCCAGCTTCTTCACGTCCGTGGGACTCATTGCCGTGGTCGGAGAGGATTTTCCCCAGCAGCATATCGCGTTTCTCAAGAGTCGTGGGATTGATCTTACGGGCCTGGAACGGCGCCCAGGGTCAACCTTTCGCTGGAAGGGGGAATATACGCACCAGCTGAACGAGGCCCATACCTTGGATACGCAGCTCAACGTGTTCGAAACGTTTCGTCCTCAGATTCCTGAAGCCTATCGCGCGCCGGATGTGCTGTTCTTGGGGAACATCCATCCGGAGCTTCAGCTCGATGTTCTGCACAAAGTGAAACGTCCCTCGTTGGTGGCCTGCGACACCATGAATTTCTGGATCAACGGCCAGCGCGAGGCGCTCTGGAAGGTGTTGGAGAAGGTGGATGTTCTGATCATCAACGACGGCGAGGCGCGCGCACTGGGTCAAGATTCCAATCTGGTGAAAGTGGCGAAGCTCGTGCTTTCACGAGGGCCCAAGCATCTCATCGTCAAGCGGGGCGAGTATGGCGTGCTCATGTTCAACGAAAAGCAGATATTCGGCGCGCCGGCTTTTCCGCTCGAAGACGTACGCGATCCGACCGGCGCCGGAGACACCTTCGCCGGCGGATTTCTGGGCTACCTGGCGGCGACGGGAAACCGGTCTTCGGAGGCCATGAGACAAGCCATCATCTTTGGAAGCGTGATGGCGTCATTTACCGTAGAATCCTTTAGTCTTGACCGATTGCGCATCCTGGATTACAAAGAGATTCAGGCTCGGTTCGCCGAGTTTAAGCGGCTCACGCACTTCGAGGATGTTCAATGACCAGACGCGATTGGCGGTTCCATCGGCGGCCAAAGTCTCGCCCGCTGATCTGTTTAGGACTCATAACTATGTTGGGAGGGTGTGCGAGCGACAAAGAGGCGCTGCAAAAATCACAAGGGCATTATCAAGAGGGTGTCGCCAGCCTCCCAGGTGATCGCCAAAAGGCTTTCGTCTCGTTCCAGAAGTCCGTCCAGTTGAATCCGGGCAATAAGGAGGCGCGGTACGCACTGGGACATGTGTACGCGCTGCAGGGGAAGTTGTCCTACGCGGAAGAGCAATTCCGCGCGGCGATCAGGATCGATGAAACCTACTCCGAAGCGCATACGTATCTCGGGCAAGTTCTGGCCAATCAGGATCGGTGGGACGAGGCGATCCAATCCTATCGGCAGGCTCTGGCGAATCCCCTCTATCCGACGCCGGACCTGGCTCGATTTCATCTCGGTCGGGCACTGGCACACCAGGGGGATCTTCAGGGTTCGGCGGAGGCGTTGGAAGATGCGGCATCCGCGAGTCCTCCAAGTGTCCCGCCCGCAATGACTCATCTGGAGCTTGGTCGGGTATATTATAAATTGGGTTATACGAACAGAGCCCGGGAGATTCTGAAGAAAGTGGAGAGTTTGGATAAGGGTGGAGAGCTGGCGGAAGCGGCATCGGAACTCTTGACGCGATTGAAGTAGGAGACTTATGGAGTCGGTCGGCGAATTCTTCAGACAAGTCCGAGAGACCAAAGGGTTGACCGTTGATGAGGTGGCGTCGAAAACCCGCATTCGCACGGATTTCGTCAAGGCGCTCGAGGACGGGAATTTCGCCAAGCTGCCCGACCAAGTCTTCGCCAAAGGGTTTGTGCGTTCCTACGCCCGATCACTGGGCTTGGATGAGGAAGATGCGATTCACCGCTTTATCCAATCAGCCGGCTCCTTTTACGAGAAACAGGACGAACGTGAACGGCTCAAGGTGCGACAGATTGAAGAAGACCGGAAGCGTCAGTCCAATCGGAAAGCGGTGACGATTGCGATCGGCATCGCCGTCCTGACGCTCATCTTTCTCCTCAGTCGAGAGCAATCGTCGGTCTTTCGGCGTGGGGCTCCTGAACAAGGGCCGGCGACGAAACGCACGACTCAAGTGGCGAAGGAGGTTCCGGCCTCAACGGTCCGTGAGCCTGAACGTACGGCTGAGGCTCCGAAATCGACCGATCTGCCTGTCGGAGCGCCAAAGTCAACGACCGAAACCCCAACGCGACAGGAACCGGTCGCATCTGCAGGTACAGCTTCTCGATCAGAGTCAGAAACGGTTTCGACGGTCTCGACGGCTGCTCCCGGCAGTGATGGCCCGTTAGCTGGCATCGGTCTGAACGCAACGGAGAGTTTTGGAGATGGTCAGCTGGTATTGGACTTGGAAGCGACAGAATTGAGCTGGGTGGTCGTGCAGATCGATAACGGGAGTCCCCAGGAATCGTTGCTACGACCAGGCGAAAAAGCCCATTGGAAGGGACAGGACCAATTCATCTTGACCCTTGGGAACGCCGGAGGAGTGAAGGCCGAGTTAAACGGCAAGCCTCAAAAGCCGTTCGGACCGAGTGGAAAGGTTGCCCGGGACATTGTGTTGAAACGCTAGCATCCTCGTATCTCTTACATTTCCGCCTCCTCTTAGCAAAAAGCAGAATCGTGGCGATCGGTGGCATCACCGGCTTCAGGCCCATCAAAGGCGGACTGTGGTCGTTAGGGCAATGACGCCGTACGGTGAGGCAATCATGGTGGAGGTCTGTGGATTGCGGCTGGAGGTGAGAAGCAGGGTAAAAATGTGTACAATCGCATCCAGCGCAAGACACGTAAGTTGATAGTCACTATTCTTGATTCTGCAATCACGTCAGGCCGCATCGCGCTTGACGGACACACGCCCGATCGCGTCTATTGGGAAAATTGGCCTGCACAGCCTTCCGCTGCGTAGGTCCTAACCGCCGGGCGCAGTTTATGAACAAACCGATCCCGTCCAAGCAAGCAGAACCACGTCTCCGGTGAAAAACTCTTGTTCGACACATGAAGGAAAATGGATGAATACGATGGTGATGCCGAGCTTCTCAAGCAAGACTCACATACATCTTTGGCGTGGCTCGTTGGGGCTTGTAATCATTCTCACATTGGCGGCTTGCGAGAAGAAAGCTGAGTCTGAAGAGGTGCGCCCGGTGCGCAGCATGGTTGTCGAAGCGCATATGTCCGGCGATCCTATCGCATTGACGGGGCAACTACATGCACGCGACGAAACCAAATTGGCCTTCCGGTTGTCCGGCAAGCTCATTGAAAGGTCGGTGACCGTAGGCGATAGGGTCAAGGCGGGTCAGATCGTCGCTCGGCTCGATGCCGTAACGGAACGACACGCTAGGAATGCCGCAAAAGCCGATTATACTGCGGCCCTGGCTGTGCTGGATCAATCCGCTGCCGCGGAAAGCCGCTTTGGCAACCTGCTTAAAGAGAGCGCCGTGTCGAAGGCGGAGTATGAAGAGGCGTTGCGGCATCTGAAGACCGCGCATGCTCAAGTCGACGCGACACGCGCGAAGTTAGATACCGCAGAGGTTCAGCTAGGCTATACAGAGCTCAAGGCGGATGCCGATGGAGTGATTACAGCCAAAGGCGCGGAGCCCGGCGAGGTGATTCAAGCGGGGCAAATGATTTTTTCGTTGGCGCATCAGAAAGGCCGAGATGCCGTGTTCGACATGCCGGCGCAGATCATTCGTGCTGGCATCTCGGCTCACCAAGAGGTCGATGTGTGGCTGGCCGACAATCCCGACATCAAGACCATCGGTCATGTCCGCGAAATATCTCCTCAGGCCGACCCCTCGACGCGAACCTATCAAGTGAAGATCAGCCTCGATACGCTTCCGTCTGGGATGTTTTTGGGGTCGACCGTTGTGGGGAAGTTGAGGCTCCAGACGGGCACGCTGATTGAAGTCCCATTCTCCGCACTGATGATGGCGGCCACGCAACCGGCTGTTTGGGTCATCGATCCGCAGACCGCTGTTGTCCATAAACGCGAGGTAGAAGTCGCCCGTTACAACCAAAATGCGGTCGTTGTCGCGTCCGGGTTACTGTCTGGGGACAGAATTGTCACCGCAGGTGCACAATCCCTCTATGATGGGCAAAGGGTCAAGTTGCTGGAGGACGAGAGTGGCGGGCGTTAATCTCTCCGAATGGGCCATCCGTCACAAGTCACTGACGATCTATTTCATGGCGGTGATATTGGTCTCGGGTACCTATGCGTACGTGCATTTGGGGAGTAATGAGGATCCGCCGTTCACGATCAGGGTCATGGTTGTGCAGACGCTCTGGCCGGGAGCCACGCAAGATGAGACCATGCGGCAGGTGACTGACCGCATCGAAAAGAAGCTGCAGGAGACACCCCATCTTGATTACCTCAAAAGTTACACGACGGCCGGGAAATCGACGATCTTCGTGACGTTGCTGGATAGCTCGCCCAAAAATGAAGTCCCTGACATCTGGTATCAAGTACGAAAGAAAGTCGGGGATATCGAACGGACACTTCCTCAAGGAACGATAGGGCCATTCTTCAATGATGAGTTCGGTGACACGTTCGGGGTCATTTACGCCTTCACCGCCGACGGATTTACGCACCGCGAATTACGGGATTATGTCGAGAAAGCGCGCTCGCGTTTGTTGGAGGTCCCCGATGTGTCCAAAGTCGAAACCATCGGTACGCAGGACGAAAGGATCTACATCGAGTTTTCCACCCAGCGCCTCGCCGAGCTGAAACTTGATCGCATGGCTCTGATGAAGGAACTCCAAGCACAGAACGCCGTCAATCCATCAGGGGTCATCCAAACAAAAGACGAACGTGTTCTGGTGCAGGTTTCCGGAAAACTCCTATCCGAACAGGATTTCCTGAACATCAATTTCGCCATCGGAAACAGGATGCTACGGTTGAGCGATATCGCGACCGTTTCCCGAGGGTACGTAGATCCTCCGCAACCCATGTTTCGGGCGAACGGAAGAAGCGCGATCGGGCTCGCAATCTCGATGCGATCATCCGGGGATATTCTCGCGCTCGACCACAATATCAAGGAGGCCATGGGGCACATAACGGCGACCTTACCCATTGGCATCGAAACGTATCTGGTCGCCGATCAGCCCAAGGTCGTTCACCATGCCGTGCATGAGTTCATGAGAGCGTTATGGGAAGCGATCGCCATCGTTCTCGGGATCAGTTTTTTCAGTCTTGGCGTTCGGGCGGGCATGGTCGTGACGTTGTCGATCCCCTTGGTTCTGGCGATCGTCTTCGTGATGATGGACGCACTCGGCATCGATCTCCAGCGCATATCGCTTGGCGCGCTGATTATTGCACTGGGATTGCTGGTTGATGACGCTATGATCACCATTGAAAGCATGCTCACCAAACTGGAGGATGGCTGGGACACGTTGCGTTCGGCGACATTCGCCTACACCACCACGGCGTTTCCGATGTTAACCGGGACGCTTGTGACGATGATCGGCTTTGTGCCGGTCGGTTTTGCCAAAAGCGGAGCCGGAGAGTATACCTTCTCGCTCTTTGCCGTCGTCGCGGTCGCCCTGATGGCCTCGTGGTTTGTTGCGGTCCTGTTCTCGCCCTTAATTGGAACGATGGTGTTGCCGACACAGCTCGCACAACAGCATGCGGACAAAGGGCGTTTCTATCGTGTATTCCATCGCCTTCTTCTCTACAGCATGCGCCATTCAAAGGGGACGATTGCGGCAACGGGTGGTCTATTTAGTCTTTCGCTGGCCTTGCTGCCGTTAGTTCCTAACCAATTTTTCCCTTCCTCCGACCGCCCCGAATTGATCGTCGATTTACGGTTAAGGCAGGATGCGTCGATTTACGCGACCGACAAGGTCTCGCAAAGACTTGACGAGATTCTTCGCGATCACAAGGATATCGACCATTGGAGCTCGTATGTCGGACGCGGCGCAGTTCGGTTCTATTTGCCGCTCGACGTTCAACTGGACAATGACTTTTTTGCCGAAACAGTGGTCGTCACGAATGATCTTGACGCGCGCGAACGCGTACGGACCTATCTCGAAAACGCGCTGCGGCAACAATTTCCCGAAGTCATCGGGCGCATTTATCCGCTCGAATTGGGACCTCCTGTCGGGTGGCCGATTCAGTATCGCGTTAGTGGAGAAGAACCAGTCAAGGTTCGCGACATCGCCGACAAGGTCGCGGGTGTTATGGCGGGCAATCCTGGTTTGGTAAATATCAATTTCAACTGGATGGAGCCGATCCTGAAATTCAAAATTCACGTGCACCAGGATGAGGCGAGGCTCTTGGGACTGACCTCATCGGATGTTGCGCAGGCGATCAACATCGTGGTGTCCGGCGAAACAGCCACGCAAATCCGCGATGATATTTACCTAATCGACGTCGTGGCTAGGGCTCAAGAAACGGAACGGATGTCATTGGACAGAATGCGAGCACTGGACATTCCGCTACCCAACGGGAAAACAGTGCCGCTGACGGAACTCGCGAGCGTCCACTACGAGCAGGATAGTCCCCTGATCTGGCGCAGAGGCAAATTGCCGACCCTCACGGTGCAAGCGGATGTCAAAACCGGAATCATGCCGGCGACCGCGATGGAACAGATGCATGCGTCGATGTCGTTCCTGCGACAGCAGCTTCCTCCTGGGTATGAAATTGCCGTGGGTGGCAGTGTTGAGGAAAGCACGAAATCTCAGGCATCGGTTGCCGCTGTCTTCCCGATCACCATCATCCTGATGATGACGGTGCTCATGATTCAAATGCAGAATTTCAGTCGTCTTGTTCTTGTTCTCAGTGTCGCGCCGCTTGGCGTCATTGGTGTCGTCCTGGCACTGCTTGCCGTGCAGAAGCCCATGGGGTTCGTCGCGTTGCTGGGAGTCATCGCGCTCGTCGGCATGATCGTGCGCAACTCGGTCATTCTGGTGCATCAGATTCAAGTCGAGAAAGAAGCAGGTCGCTCGGATTGGATGGCCGTTGTTGAAGCTGCACTTTTGCGTTTCCGCCCGATCATGTTAACCGCAGTGGCCGCTATTCTTGGAATGTTGCCCATTGCACCGACTGTCTTCTGGGGCCCCATGGCCGCAGCAATCATGGGAGGGCTTGCCGTGGCGACCATGCTCACGTTGATCTTTCTGCCGTCGCTTTATGTCGCATGGTTCCGGATACGCGAAGATGCGCCGAAACCCGCAGAGGCAGATGTGTCATGACAATAAAAATGTCATCCTGCCCTTCTAGATTCTGATTTTGCTCGACTACATGGTTGGAGCCGAACGCTTCCGATGTGAACTTTGATCTCACAATATTGGGTTTATGTTTTGGACAATGAGGCGCGGATGGCGTCGGTGAGGCGCAAAGGTGTCACGAAATCGCTGAAAATATGGAACGAGCTTGCGGTGAATCATATAAGTGCCGACATTTTCTTGCCTCCTCTTTGAGTCGATGTTGGCATGAGGTTTGATCTTCATTCAGGTAAGA
>JARFPM010000159.1 GCA_030444405.1 Nitrospira sp. | reverse complement strand
CATGCTCCGGTCTCAACACCGTGGCCCATGTAGGATCATCAGGGGCATAGAGGAAGGCGTTGTTTCCGCGATGGCACTCGGTGCACGGCACGGTGCCCGGAGCAAATCCTTGCACGGGATCGCGGAGTGAGGCTACTTGCACTTCGGCCGTCTCAGGTGTCCAGCTGGTACTTGGTGAGAGTTGGTCGTTGCTCCAAAAACAGGCGTGCCCCGTCGTAGCGCTTTGACAGATGATTTGGAATATCCCGCTACTTCTTCCCAGCGCAATGCAGGCGCCCCTCACGTCAGGCGAGGCGTATGACCAGACGCTTGCGAAAGAGGTGTCATCAACCGGGGTTTGGTCGAGACCATTCGGCGTCAGTAGGATGGTCTTGAGGTAACCGTGACGTTCCCATTCTGATGAGGAAGCTTTCCAATCAGGTGGCACCGGGACACCTTTTGCGCGACACGATTCCATGTAATTGCCTTCGCTGATGACATTCACGCTGGCTGCTTGAACGGGAGCTGGAGACTGGGATTGTGCACCTTCTTTCGGTGACCCAAACAGCGAGCAGCCTGCGACAAGCAAACAGACTAAAGCGACAACAAATGATCTGAGAGACCCTCCTGTCGTTCTAATATGCCACGCACTCATCTTTCACACCTCCAGAGCAGCTCATTATACCTTGTAAGACGCCCCACATTGAACACGTCCACCGCAGGGACGGATGGGAAATGGTTGCCCTTCTTGATTGAACGACACCGAAGGAGGATAATTCGACCGTGGAGGATCAGCCATGCCTGCATCATGGAATAGGATCAAACCATTTGCCCGCAGTATCGCCGTATTGCTGGTCGGATTGGTGATCCTCCATCTCGCCACCGACGCGGCGAGATCTCTTCTTTCGCTATTTCCTCAACAGATATCGCAGCCGTTCGAGGTGGAAAATTCGATGTCCGCAGTAGGGGAGGTTGTCACCGCATGGAAGCCCTTATTCATGCGCCTCGTGGGCATGGCTTTGATCGTACTACCCATTTGGTACTTTCTACAGCGTCATAACCGCGAAGAGGAACTCCAGCGGATCGATGAAGGCTGGGCAGCGCGTCTCCATGCACGGAGCGAAGAGCTGCTGGCCGTCAATAACGCGCTCGTCAGCGAGGTATCGAAACGCATTGATACCGAACAATCGCTCGAGGCCAATCGTCGGGATCTTCGCTTGCTTGCCTCGCAGCTTCTTCGCCTCCAAGAGGAGGAGCGACGGCGGATCTCACGCGACCTGCACGACGACATCAATCAACGGCTGGCTCTCTTGTCGATCGACATCGAAATGTTGGAACAACAACTTTCCGACGCTCCCGTCGGTACGGCCGGAACGGTACACGCTATTCAGAATCGTCTCGTCGAGCTCTCCGAAGATGTTCGCCGCCTGGCCTACCAGTTTCACCCATCCATCTTGGACGATTTGGGTTTATCGATCGCGCTCCGACGCCTTGTGGATGACTTTCAGACCCGTTCCGGTATCAATACCCACTTTATTTGCAAAGACGTACCCAATCACGTGGCTCAAGACGTCGTCACTTGCTTGTACCGCGTCGCACAAGAGGGGTTAGCGAACATTACCCGTCACGCCAGGGCCAAGAACGTTCACGTTGAGCTTCGGCGATTGCGAGACGGGCTCCAGCTTCTGATGAGCGATGATGGAGTGGGATTTGACGTGAATCGTTACGATTGTCGACGAGGAAGCCTCGGCTTGTTGAGCATGAGGGAACGCGTTTCCCTGATAGCCGGCACCCTGGATATACAATCAACACCGGGCGAGGGAACCCATATCTGCGCGTGGGTGCCGTTTAAACAGGAGCGTGCATGAGCAAGCCTCGCGTACTCTTGGCGGATGACCATGCGTTGGTGTTGGAAGGATTCAAAAAGCTGCTGGAAGAACATGCCCAGGTAGTGGGTTCCGTGGAAGACGGTCGGTCCTTGCTGGACGCGGCGAAACGATTGCGGCCGGACATCGTGGTCTTGGATATTTCGATGCCGAAACTCAACGGTCTCGATGCGGCGCGCCGATTGCGAAAAATACTCCCTGAAACTCGATTGATTTTTGTCACCGTCCATGCCGATGCGGACTATGTCAATCAAGCTTTCAAGGCCGGCGCCTCAGCCTACCTGCTGAAACGGTCAGCCGGGTCCGAATTGTCTCAGGCAATTGAGGCGGTCAAGAACGGCAATTATTACGTCACTTCTTTGATCGCAAAGGATCTCGTTCACTCCGCGATCTCTGAAACGGAGCCCCGTACCGGCGGCCAAGACCGCTTACCGATGCGGCAGCGAGAAATCTTGCAGCTGGTGGCGGAAGGACTGACCCTTAAGGAAATCGCCTCTACGCTCGGCCTCTCTCCGAAGACAGTCGAGTATCATAAGTCGAAGTTGATGGAACAGCTTGGTCTCCATACGACGGCTGAACTGACCAAATACGCACTGGCCCACGGTCTCACTCCTTCAGACGAATAGCCCGAGTCTTCATGTTCTGATCTCCTGCTGGATTCTCTTCCAGTGGAATTTCCCATAGGCATCTTAGGCAAGTGCCTTATGGCACACGAAGCGGTGTCCTGGTAAGCATTTACTCAGAAGCCTCATGTGTTTCAAACGGAAAGGAGGTATGCGACTCGAGCAAGGTCGTTTGCATCTCATGCGTATCGTCAAAAAGGAGGAATAGTTATGGCGGCATCAAGTGAACGAGGCTATGACGTCTCGCAGTGGTACGATTCGAAGCCGGTGAAGATCGGCTGGTTTGCGATGTTGGCGATCGGGGTGTTTTGGGTGGTCTACCAGCGGACCTTCGGGTATTCGCACGGGTTGGATTCCATGACGCCGGAGTTTGATTCCGTGTGGA
>JARFPM010000024.1 GCA_030444405.1 Nitrospira sp. | reverse complement strand
CCCACCGTGTAGGTGTAGCCCCAGTACTGGTGAGCCAAGCTGACGTGCAATTGCACCAAGTGGTCTTCGGCCATCTCGAACAGTCGCAACTCATTGGCCGCCGGATTGTTCCCCTTCGACCAATAGATCTGGAAGAACTTTTCAAAGCCATCCGTCTCCGGGGCCGGAGGGGCCGGGCGATTGGTCTTCTGCCCGGTCAACAGCCCCGCCTTATACTGCTCTTCGACCACATGATGCGCTTCATCGTACTTATCCAAGCCGGAGAAGGTGCCATTGTCCATGAACTCCATCCAGGCTCGGGCATAGGTTTCCGAGTGACAATTGGTGCAGGTCTTCACCCAGGCATCATTCCGCTTCTCGGCCCAGTCCGTCTTGATGTTCTCGCGGATCCCAGGCACGAAGGGATAATTGGCCCACCGCACTTTCCGGACGACGTTGTGCGCAATCTTGCCTTGATACTCCATGTGGCAGTATTGACACGTGGGGGCCGTCTCGGCTCCCTTGGCCATGGCCTCTTTAATGGGAATATTGAAGTTCCACTGTGCCTTGTCGCGCTGATACTTCAACCCGTGCTTGGACAGATTGTACGCTTCCCAGTTGTTGTGGTCCGCGCCACTGTGACACTGGGCGCAAACTTCCGGCTTCCGCGATTCGGCCACATTGAAGTCGTGCCGAGCATGGCAGGTATCGCACTTGTTCTGATTGATGTGACAGCCCGTACAGCCATCGGCGATTTCCCGCTGCGGCATCCCGGCATACACTTCCACTTCCACGTTGGCCTTATAGTCCAACGCATGGGATGGACGCCCCTTGGGCCACTGATCTTTCGGCCAGTTGATCGTATCCCGCTCAGATTCCCGCTCGGCAAACTCCTGCAAGTGGCACACGCCGCAGGTATCGGCGGTGGCAATCCTGATGTCCTTCCGGTGATCGGCCTTGTTCTTGGTGTTGATATCGACGTGGCAGTCGATACAGCCGACCTCTTTCAACTTCTCGCCCTTGCCCAACTTGCCCATCGACCGCAGATTGTCTTCGACGGCTTCCAGTTTGGCCTTCTTGTAGTAGGTGTCATCTTTCGGGGTCAGCTTGCGGATCTTGTCCAGATTGGCATGGGTGCTCTTCTTCCACGCGGCGCCGGATCCATGTAGCGCTTGAGCAACGCTTCGTACAGTTCCTTGGGCGAGGCCGACCGGTCAATCTTGAGGGCCTCATAGGTTTCCTTCGGCACGGTGGGGAAATTCGCCTGGGCCTGGGCAGCCACCAAGACGCCACAGACTACCAGGGCATACTTCACCATGTTTTTTACCATCACAGTTCTCCTCCCTCCGTTGATGGGCAGTGCACACGGTCCTCTCACGCAACACGCCTCAGCTCTATCCTCTTGCTGCCATGTCGTGTCCTTCCTCATACCCATAGCGATACCCGGCGGTGATCCTGGAGGAATCACCGCCGGACTCGCCAGCCTAGGCCGGAGCCTCACAAGGAGATGGGGTACTGGATAGGGCGGTCCAGTCTGGCCCGGCCTGGGATTGACTGAGCTAATTGCAATGCCAGTTTCATTCCAGATATCTTTGTTTGATCCTTCACTTCGTGGTACCACTCGTCATGGTGTGCTCGAACGGCTCAAACTGCTGACATCGCGCTCGCGATCGTGATAGGGAGAGATCGACGAGACGCTTCCCGAACCAATAAGAATCCCATCTTCAGGCGGAAGCGTCGCTGCCATAGAGAACATGTATCCAAATAGATTCGGTATCTGACTGGATTCACCTGATCAAAAATCGCGGACGCTCTGTCATGGCGCACGGAACAAGGAGACCATGAGAAACCATCAGAGACTACCGTTCGCATGCCCAAAGGCTCCTGTTGCTGTCGCATAAAATAACTTGCCGCATCCGCCACCGTGAGATGGTCAACCGTTTCTAAATGTCCCGGAGGTGCACGGAACCTTTTGGCACAATTTCAAGGAAGAAAATCCTCTTCCTGCGGTCGAGATTGGGCAAAGCCACCGTTCAACCGCGCGGAGGCTCATGCCCTTGTCGTGGCGCCGACGGCAAAATACCTGGCGTCCGTATAAGTGCAATAGAAGCAGCCACTAGCCTGCATCCGGCGACAGAGCCGGAGTGACGCTTCGGGAAAACGTTCACCACACCTACTCAAAAACCACCAAAAAATACCGTATGTACATATGGTAACTCGTATGGTATATAGAGTGCTGTGGTCAAGACGCTCGTATCGGAAAGGAACAGATATCATGGCGAAACAGCTCAAGAAACTCACCATAGAGGTTCCGGTCGACCTCTTAGCGCGTGCGACCACGGCAAGCGGCGAAGGTGTCACCCCTACCGTACGAAGAGGACTTGAATTGGTCGCTGCCGGAGGTGCCTATGGTCGCTTGCGGCGATTTCGCGGCAAAGTCAAGTTTGGCGTCAAGCTTTCGGAACTACGGCTGGACTAATGCTGTGCCTCGATACGAGTTCCCTTATCGCCTATCTGCAGGGCGAAGAGGGGCCCGATGTAGATATGATCGACCAGGCTCTTATTGATCAGGTCGGGGTTCTTTCACCGGTAACCGTGGCAGAACTTCTTAGTGATCCCGATCTCTCACCAACATTGAGACGGACGATTCTGGAACTCCCTACCCTCTCGATTACTGAAGGCTTCTGGGAACGTGCCGGATTACTACGAGCAAGAGCGATCAGAACCGGTCGTCGAGCAAATTTGGCCGATACCCTCATCGCTCAAAGTTGCCTCGATCACCATGCGACACTTGTCACACGTGATCGCGACTTCAATGCCTTCGTCTCTACAGAAGGACTCCGCGTCGCCATTCCCTTTTCGTCATTCAAATCTGATTAGGCCGGCTCGTAATTCAAATTTGGCGAGAGCCAGCGTTCGATAATCCCAAGTTCAATCCCCTTGCGGCGAGCGTGGTCTTCAACTTGGTCTTTGCCGATTTTGCCGACGGCAACGTATTTGGCCGCTTGGCGAGTGAAATGGAAGCCACTGCTAGTCTGCAGTCGGCGATACCTGCTGTGAGATACCTAAACAAGGAAGTCTGGGAATTAGTGATACAGGAGCGGAGTATCAACAAATAAGAAGGCCCGCCTGACTAGGCGGGCCTTCACGACAACTGGTGAATCAAACAATCTGTCGCGATATTTCGTCTCAGTATAAAAGCCAGAGTGAGACTCCCCTTTTCAGATCATCGCATTCGAGTAACTTCCCCCTCGACTCCTTTAGCCCTATTCGTCTCTGATTGGAACAAGTACACAGGTTCGCGGTTGGCGATCTTGAACAAATACCTGACGTCGATCCCCATCCCAGTCAATGCTAGGCACCATCCACCGACGATCATCCACCAAGCCAACGAAAACGGGTCCGAAGGCTGGTCGAAGTTGAACACAGCCACTACACCACCGAGTGCCAGCACCATTCCAACCGTCATCAGTGAATAGCTTAGAGTTTTCATCTTCGCCTCCTCTGCATGTGCCTATAGTCGGCGCCGGAAAGTTAGGATGATCGGAGTGCAACTCTACTCGTTTTCCTCAAATACGCAATCCCTCAAGATGTCCCTGTCGAGTAGATCCGATTGGACCATCATAGTCGATGTGCCGAATGACCCGATGAGCGGTCACGAGAAGCTGCGCGTCAGGTGGGAAGCTCAAAACAGAAAGGCCCGCCTTACCGGCGGGCCTTTCTTCTCGAATACTATTTCAGACCAACTTACGCCACTTTGACTTCGATGGCCTTTGGCTGCGCTTTCTCCGACTTCGGCAGATGAAGGTTAAGCACCCCATCTTTGAACTCCGCCTTTACCTTCTCCTCGTCAATCACGTCGGGCAAAGAGAAGGTCCGGACAAAACTGCCATAGGACCGCTCGATCCGATGAAACTTCTTCCCCTTCTCTTCCTTCTCGTGCTTGCGCTCGCCTTGAATGGTGAGCACACCATCCTCCAACGTGACCTTTACATCCTCCTTCTTCACATCCGGAATCTCGGCCTTGATCTGATACTCGCCTTCGGTCTCACTGATATCGACCGACGGCGTCCAATCCGCCACAATCATAGTCTCTTTGCCGCTGGCGCGCGACGCAGCTGGGCGCGCGAACATGCGATTCAACCGATCTGAAACTTCTTCCAATTCCCGAAATGGATCCCAACGTACAAGCGTCATCGCGACCTCCTTCATGTCTTCGTTCGTGATTATCTAATCAACTCTACTGACTCGGCGCCGATTCACCTGTCTGGGTCTTAGATAAATCGACCGATGGGAAAGTCAAGAGCTTGGTAAGGTTTTGGTAAATACAGGGATTACCGTTGATCGATGGGCACATAGGGACGGTTATGTTCTCCGGAGTAGATTTGATCGGGCCTGAACAGCTTGTTTTCTCGCAATTGCTCCAGCCAATGGGCCAACCACCCCGACACGCGCGACATGGCAAACAGTGGAGTAAAGAGGTCCACATCGATGCCCATTTTGTCGTAGATGACGCCGGAGTAGAAGTCGACGTTGGGATAGATCCCCTTACCCTTCAGCATGTCCCCGGCGACTGACTCCACTTCCAATGCGACGTCATACAGCGACGAGCTACCACATTCTTTGAACAGGCGGCGACAGAGTTCCTGAAGAACCGTGGCACGAGGGTCTTTGACCTTGTAGACGCGGTGGCCGAATCCCATCAGTTTCTTCTTGTTCTGCAAGGCGCGCTCAACATACGGCCGCGCCTTGCCTAGGGTACCGATCTCCCTCAACATCACCACCACTTCTTCGTTTGCCC
Organism: Nitrospira sp.; assembly: GCA_030444405.1. Taxonomy (GTDB): domain Bacteria; phylum Nitrospirota; class Nitrospiria; order Nitrospirales; family Nitrospiraceae; genus Nitrospira_D. The sequence continues at coordinate 27,839 of JARFPM010000024.1, read as the reverse complement.
CGCCGTGCAAGGGACCTTTCAGAGCGCCGATTGACGAAGCCACAACCGTATAAGGATCGGCCAGGGTTGACGCCGTGACGAGTCCCGTAAACGTGGAGGCATTCATGGTGTGTTCGGCATGGAGGATGAGGCAATCATCGAAAACTTCAGACCACACCGGCGGAGCCACGGACTCTGTCAGCATGTACAAAAAGTTCTCACTGAAACCAAGATCGTCGCGGGGTGCGATCGGATCGTCACCGTGGCGAAGTCTCGCCCATGCCGCTACAATCGTCGGCAATTTGGCGACAAGTCGTACTGCGCTCCAATAATTATTCGTGACGTCCGTGACGTTGCGGCCGGGATAAAACATGCCGAGTGCCGCCACTGCTGCCTGGAGGGCATCCATGGGATGACCGTGCTCCGGCAAACATTTCAGCAAATCGATGATGCGGAACTTGATGCGCCGATGATGAGTGACGTCCGTGATCCATCGTTGAAGTTCGCTCGTCGACGGAAGATGTCCGAAGAGAAGGAGATACGCCGTTTCCAGGTACGATGAGTTCGAACAGAGCGTTTCGACTCGAATCCCGCGGTACTCCAGAACGCCGCGTTGACCATCGACATCGCTGATCGATGATGTAGCGGCCGGGACACCGGCTAATCCCGGCATGAAATCATGGGGCATGATGTGACCTCACCAGTAAGAATACACCGCTTCCTTGCCACTACCCTACCATGGCCATGTGCCGTTCTTGCAATGAAAAATGGTGCTTGGCATACTGAATCGTGTAGTGAACTGGTCGGTGCCATGAGGAAGGGATGATATCGGCGCATGGAACAGAGACGTGAATGAGACAAACAGCCATCTTCATGTGCGGTGTTCTCATGGTGTTGACGGGAGTCGTGAAAACTTCATCCGCCGTGGCAGAGGAGGGTGTTGTCGCGTTTGCCGTCGTCAGCGAGCTTCCTAAGGACAAGACACGGGTTCCTGCGAAGGTCGCGATCGATGGATCAGTCACCGACATGAAGCTTGTAGCCTCCGATCAAATCCTGTCAAATTTGGTCTGGAAAAAGTTGGAAGTCTGTCATGCGCTCAAGCTGGAGGGGCAAAAGTCTTCAGATGGATTCCGGATCCACTCCGTACGCGCCATCGATGGGGCCATGTTACCGATGGTGTTACAGGGTTTTGCGGGAGATTGCCTGCTGAAAAAGGCATTGGAAGTTGCGCCCTTTGTCGACTAACATCTATCAGGATGCTGAAAAAGACTTCCAGCTTTGTTCTCGCATCGCTCAGAGGTTCAACGTACCACCGGGCAAGAGCTGCTAAAAGCAGCTCGGGGCGGGCCGGGTGAGAAAGGATACGCCTCTCCAAAGACACTGCCGGCTCACCGTCTCGCCGGCGCGCACAAACGTGGCGCTCTTTCTTCATCGCGCCGTGCGCCTTGCTGCGGCCTTGCTGGACAGCCTTTTTGAGCATCCTGTAGGCTACGCCCATTTAGTCCGTACACTCTGAAGGGCTACGTGCTCTTAAATATGAAAATAATTTCTCAACGGGCTGCTGAAGGCCAAGCTGCTCAGGCAGTACAATCTGGGCACTGTTCCGGTTCCTGGTCAGACTCGCGTTCTGCCATGGTCAGGGGAAAGAGCATCCCGCAGGATCGGCATGGCCGAATCTCAAAATACGGAACGCCATACTCATCGATTTCAGTTGGAAGGAGGAGCTCTCGCGGATCATAGCCCACGAGTCCCTCATCACTGAACTTCACAACGGCTAGCCGGTCGTTGAAGGCTTCAAAGGTGGCTTCTTGCCCTTTGCGAGCGAGCACATGTCCAACGACAAAGACCGGCTGGCCCTTGCGCTTGATACGAAGCTCCTTCAGCGTGCGCTGGGAGGCAGTGGCACAGGCGAACTGACCGGCGGAGCTGGTTCCAACCCACGGCATACAGGACCTTATTGCAAGAACACCACCGACCACGATCTAATCATAGACAGAAAAAACTCGTCAAGACACGTCTTTTCACCAAGGAGTCACCATGGCGGACATTACGATCTATCAAAAGCCGACGTGCACCACATGCCGACAGGCCGTACAGCTGCTCAAGGACAGCGGCAAACCCTATACGGCGATCAACTACTACGAACGTCCCTTCACCAAAGGACAGTTGAAAAGTTTATTGAAGAAGGCGGGTCTTTCTCCCGAAGACGTACTTCGAACCAAAGAGGACCTCTATCAGGAACTCGGCCTGGCGAAGAAGCAGCTCTCCGACGATCAGCTCCTCGACCTGATGGTGAAACACCCCGACCTTATTCAACGGCCGATCGTGGAGAAAGGCGACCAGGCAATGCTGGCGAGACCGGCGGACTCGATCAAGAAATTCTTGTAGGTCGTGGACACTGCCGGCTCACCGTCTCGCACAGACGCGGCGCTCTTTATTCATCGCGCCGTGCGCCTCAGCGATCGGTGGTCTGCTCGGACGGCGACCACCGAATCGTCCGTGTCTGTTGATCAACGGTGAAGGCGACCTTCCCGTCCAGCGCGTCAAGCAGAAGCTCGCCCACCAAGATTCGTCTCCATCCCTTCAGGAGTGGGAGATCCAGCGTCGATCGATTTGTCTTGGCATCGACGAGTTCCTGGAGGTCGGCCGTGGTCGCCAAGAGAGTCGGTGCAATCTCTTCCTCCAAGGCGCGCGCCTTGACAATCGCCTGAAGCAACTCGACAAGTCCGTTCGATTCCGGCTCAGGCTTTCGCTCTTTGGCGAGCACCGGCCACTCTGAGGGTGGAAGCGCAAGCGCCGTTTGAATCGCGGCAAGGATCGACTCTCCGTTGCGGTCAATTTCTAAAGCATGGAGACCTCTCACTTTGCGCAACTCATCCAGGTGTCGTGGAGGATGACGCGCCAGCTGAAGCAGCACTTCATCCCGGACCACCCGGCTCCGAGGCACATTTCTCCGTTTCGCTTCCCCTTCACGCCAGGCTGCAAGTTCACGAAGCACCGCGGCCGATTTCGGTTTCAGCTGATCCCATCCTCGTATACGTTGATAGCGTTCTTGTGGTTCGCGCCGAGTCTCGCCCACGACACCTTCAAGACGAGAGAACTCTTCATGAGCCCACTGGAGCCTGCCTAGTTTCGACAGCCGGCTGTGCAGATGGTCGTGGATGGCCAACAAAAAGGTCACATCCTCCAGCGCGTAGGCCAGTTGATCTTGAGACAACGGGCGGGCACACCAATTCGTAAAGGTATGTGCTTTGTCCAGCTTCTTTCCATGTACCCGTTGAACAAGGTTGGCATAGGCGACCTGAGGGCCGAAGCCGACCATAGCCGCGGCAATCTGTGTGTCGAAGAACGGTTTTGGGATTTGACCGGCGTGGACGGCGAAGAGATCCAGGTCTTGCCGTCCCGCATGCACGACCTTCTGAATCCTCGAATCGCAGACAATCTCCCAGAACCCATCCAGAACTCCCCCTGATAGAACGGCCGGAAAATCGATAATGGCCGCAGTGTGTTCGGTCGCGACTTGAATGAGTTCCAACTTCGGCACAAAACTCTCTTCGCCCACGAATTCCGTATCGAGCGCCAGGCGCGCGCTGTCCCGCAGTTGCTCGCACAATTCGCTGAGTGCGGGTGCGCTCGTAATGTACTGATGTGGGATGGGCATCGTCACCGGTGCGTCACTCAGATGGGCTGTAGGGGCGATCGGGCGGAGGCATGGGTTCCGTATTGCTGAGACTAAGATATTCCTTCAGAAACTGATACGCTTCCAGCATGCGGCGGAGTTCCGGTTCAGAGGTGCGATCGCCGTTGTTCGCGTCAGGATGGAGCTGCTTCGCTTTGGTTCGAAACGACGCGGTGACATCAGCGAGAGAGCTGCCGAACTCCACACCCATAATGGCATAGGCATCCATCGCATTATTCACAGCATGTGGGTTCTCTGACAGCTGTCCGTTTCCACCGGCGGCTTTGAGCATATCGGCGAGACTGACTCGTTTACGGCGCCGTCGGGGGCGTTCACGAATTTCGCTGTCGAATTCATCCCACCGCTCTTCAACGAACTCCAGCCTGGACTCCAAACGCATGGCACCGGCCAAATCTCGAATCGCCTCCAATTCATCCTCGATTTCCACGAGGGACTTGATGATTTCCTCGAGTCCCTGTTCCACCTGGAAGAACCCGTCGACACGTTCTTCCATCATCGTCTCGACAGCACATTCCAGACTGTCTTCCGTCTTTGAACGCAGTGAACCGATGCGTTTCTGCATCCCGCTTCGGAATTTCATAAATTTCGCGGTCGAAAACGGCATGCCCCCTCCCGGACTTCCAGAAAGTTGTATTGTACCACAGCCACAACGACAGCCTGAAGGCTGCAGCAAACTGTATGTCCCACGGAAGGGATGTGACGCTTATTCAAGGATGGAGAGATCGTCCGCCTTGGCCCGTCTTCTGGCCACTCCGCTGGCACGCGCAGCGGCTGCGACAGCCCGCGCGACATGCGGGACAACTTCCTTGTCGAAAACGCTGGGGATGATGTAGTCCTCGCTCAACGTATTCTCCGGAATCACGTGGGCGATGGCCTCCGCTGCGGCCAACTTCATGGCCTCGTTGATCTGGCTGGCCTGAACATCGAGCGCCCCCCGAAAGATCCCGGGAAACGCAAGCGCATTGTTGATCTGATTCGGATAATCCGATCGCCCGGTCGCAAAGATCGCACAATGAGCGGTCCCCAGCTCGGGGGGAACCTCCGGATCCGGGTTGGCCAACGCAAAGACGATTCGATCCGGAACCATCAGATCGAGATCGTCGCCAGTCACCACATTGCCGACGGACAGGCCGATGAATACATCGGCGCCTTTCAGCGCATCACGCAACGTGCCTTTCGGACTGTCTCGCGTCAAACAGGCACGAAGATCGGTTCGGCAAGCTCGCAGTTGCTCGGCTTCCCCATACAGGATGATGCCCTCCTTGTCGCACCCCAGCACATGTGCCGCACCGGCAGCCAGCAAAATTCGACAGCACGCGGTTCCCGCAGCACCGAGGCCATTGACGACAATTCGAACCTGTTCCAGCTGTTTGCCTGTGACCCTGAGCGCATTCGTCAACGCCGCCAGGAGGACCACGGCCGTGCCATGCTGGTCGTCATGCATCACGGGAATATCAAGCGATTGCTTAAGTTTCTTCTCGATCTCGAAGCAGCGCGGCGCACTAATGTCTTCCAAATTGATCCCGCCGAACCCAGGCGCGATCCCTTGGACGATCCGCACGATGTCGTCCGGCTCTTGCGTATTCACACAGATCGGCCACGCGTCGATATTCGCCAGCTCTTTAAAGAGCATCACCTTGCCTTCCATGACAGGAAGGGCCGCCTCCGGACCGAGATTGCCCAGCCCCAACACCGCGGACCCGTCCGAGACGACCGCGACGCTATTGCTCTTGCTCGTAAAGGTATAGACTTTGGACTTGTCTTTCGCGATCGCCTGAGCAACACGACCGACTCCCGGGGTATACACCATTGAGAGCACATTTCTGGTGCTGATCGGGAACTTGCTTCCCACCCGAATTTTGCCTCCGAGATGGAGGAGGAAAATACGATCGGACGCCGAGAGCACGAGGACATCCGGCAACTCGCCCAAACGAGCAAGAACTTTTTCGCCGTGCTCCTCGTTTTGAACGTCGAAGGTGATGTCCCGAACCATGCGCGTCTTTGTCGCCGACACGAGATCGACGGCGCCGAGATTGGCCTGCTCTTCCGCCAACAGCGCCGCCACTCTGGCAAAGATCCCGGGTTTATTCGCAAGTTCAAGTCGCACAGTCAAACGGTAATTGGAGTATGGGCCGATGTCTCTCATTCGTTCCCTTCTTCATTTAGACTACCACAACTTATAACCATAACCACGGCCAGAAGAACCAAAAGATAGGGTCCCGGATAGATTGCGCTCTCCCCGCGGCTCCGTTGACGCTGTTCCGGCCACGATGCTAGGTTGGCCCTATGTCATTTCCTTCGGACACACGAACTCCCAATCGACTCATTCATGAAACGAGTCCCTACCTGCTGCAACATGCCTACAACCCCGTAGATTGGTGCCCCTGGGGACCGGAAGCCCTGCAGCTCGCCAAGGAAAAGAATCGTCCCATCCTGCTCTCGATCGGCTATTCTGCCTGCCACTGGTGCCATGTCATGGAACGGGAATCGTTTGAGAACGAGGCAATTGCGGAGCTGATGAATCGATGGTTTGTTTGCGTCAAGGTCGACCGGGAAGAACGGCCTGATCTCGATGAGATCTATATGGCCGCCACAGTCGCGATGAATCATGGTCAGGGCGGTTGGCCGATGACGGTGTTTCTGACGCCCGCGCAAGAACCATTTTTTGCAGGCACGTATTTTCCTCCTGAAGACCGGTGGGGACGACCTGGCTTCGCCACCGTCCTGAAAAAGATTGCCGACTATTGGGAGACACGCCCATCCGAAGTCCGCGATCAGGCCAAAGAACTGACGGCCCAGCTGCAAGGTTCGAGACAGCTCCCCTCCCCCATCTCCATCAGCGAATCGGTGCTTGAAGAAGCAGTCCTTCAATTCAAGGAGGATTTCGACGACACCCATGGTGGGTTCGGCACGGCGCCCAAGTTTCCCCCGGCTACGGGATTGTCGTTCTTACTCAGGAGTCATCGACGCTCGGGCAATCCCCACACGCTCACGATGGTGACCAAGACCCTCGACATGATGGCGGCCGGAGGAATCTACGACCACATCGGCGGTGGCTTTGCACGCTATTCGACCGATGCACGATGGCTGGTACCGCATTTTGAAAAGATGCTCTATGACAACGCGCTCCTGGCACGCGTGTATATCGAGGCCTATCAAGTCACCAAGAAGCCTCTCTATCGACAGGTGGCCACTGAGGTACTCGACTATGTGCGCCGGGAAATGACCGGACCGGAAGGCGGCTTCTACTCATCCACGGATGCCGATTCTGAAGGTGTTGAAGGAAAGTTCTTTGTCTGGACTCCGACTGAAGTACGAAACGTTCTCAAGCATGATGAGGAGGCGCGACGTTTCTGCGCGCTCTACGACATCACGGAATCAGGCAATTGGGAGCATCAAAACATCCCCAATCGGCTGCGACCTCTCGAAGACGTGGCCAGACAGCTGAATCTGACCACCGACGAATTGATGGAAAGTGCGTCCCGTGCAAAACCTCTCTTATACGAAGCGCGCCGACATCGCGTCCCCCCCGGACTGGATGACAAGGTGATCACCGCCTGGAACGGGATGATGCTGTCGGCCATGGCCGAGGCAGCCCGAGTCTTCGGAAACGCCGGCTATCTCGAAAGCGCTCAACGGACGGCCGACTTTCTGCTACGCCGTCATGCCAAGCCGGACGGCCGATTACTGCGCACATCACGCGGTGGTCGCGTCCATCTCGACGCCTATCTTGAAGACTATGCGTACCTGACCGAAGGCCTGGTGGATCTCTATGAAGCCGGTTCCGCTGAATCGTACCTCCAGACAGCCGGCCGACTAGCGGAGTACCTGATCAGCGACTTTATGGATCAGGAACAGGGAGGTTTTTTCACGACCGCACAACACCATGAATCCCTCATTCTCCGGCACCGGGAAGGCATGGATGGAGCCACGCCCAGCGCCAATGCCGTCGCCGCTTCGGCACTGGCCCGACTGTCTTTCCACTTTGATCGCGAAGATTGGCGCCGCGCCGCGGTCACAGCCATACGCGCCTATGGTCGGCAAATGACCCGTTACCCTCGCGCGTTCGCCAAGAGTTTGGCCGTGGTCGATTTTCTGACCGAAGGACCGGTGGAACTGACCATCGTGGGTGATGAGTCTCAGGATAACGCTCGCGCCCTCCGTGAAGCGGTGGCGCGCTGTTACCTTCCCAATCGCATCGTGGTGACGGGTTCTCCGGGGCAACCATCTTCTCTTCCACTCTTAAAGGACAGGCCGGCCGTTTCCGACAAGCCGACTCTGTACATCTGTCGGAATTACACATGCCGGCAACCGATCACCGATCCTCGTTCCGTCGAAGAGGCGTTGCAGGCCGACCAGAGTGGGTCGACGGATCGTGGAGCCGAACCAAGACTGCTGCAAGGCGTCAGCCTCCCAGGAAGCGCGACGGCCCAGGGTACGGCGGCCTATGCGTCTCGAGTGATGGCACGCGCCGGCGAGGCAGGCTTGGCAAACGGCTTTACAGTGCTCGGTACAACCGGCTTGACCACGACACGGTTAGGGTTCGGAACATATCGCGTCGATATGCAGAATCCTCAGTATCGCGAAGCGTTGAAAAAGGCGTTGCGAGAGTCCTGCAATCTCATCGACACCTCGACGAATTACACAGATGGCGACAGCGAACGGTTGGTGGGATCCGTGCTGGCAGAGCTTGTTGCCTCGGATGAGGTTCGTCGCGACGAAATCATCGTCGTCTCCAAAATTGGGTATATCCAGGGGCAAAATCTCAAACTAGCAGAAGCCAAAGAGAAATCAGGCCGTCCCTACCCTGAACTGGTGAAGTATGGAGACGGCATTTGGCATTGCATTCATCCGGAATTCTTGGCGGATCAGCTGACTCTATCCTTGGATCGTCTGGGACTTGCCACGCTTGATATCTGCCTTCTGCATAATCCTGAATATTTTTTCTCCGAATCGAGGCATCGTGGCATAAGTGATCTCACCGCACTTCGCAGAGATTTCTATGCTCGCGTTGAACGAGCTTTTGCCTATTTGGAAACACAGGTTTCGGCAGGGCGACTCCGGTTCTACGGCACATCCTCCAACACCGTCACCTCTGCTGCCGACGACCCGGATGCGACTTCGCTCGCGCGTATGGTGCAAGCCGCGGAAGCCGCGTCCCAATCCATGGGTGCCTCTACTCATCATTTTCGGGTGCTGCAATGTCCGATGAATCTCTTCGAGGCCGGAGCATTGAGGACTGCCAACACCGGCCAGTTTCAGAATCAGACCGTTCTTGAGTATGCGAGCCAGAACCATATTGCGGTTTTGGTCAACCGGCCGTTGAATGCCATGGTAGCTCCGAACACAATGTTGCGGTTGGCGGATCTCCCTCTCGAAGGCCTTCCTATCGATATCGATCAACAGCTGAGCAAAGTGGGGGTGCTCGAACAGGAATACCGGACTTCCCTCGCGCCGAATATCCCAGCGTCCGGAACAGGGTCGGCACCGGCCGAATACTTCAATTGGTCCGGCGAACTGCTCCGTATTCGTCAGCAGATTCAAGGGCTCGAACATTGGGAACAAATTGAGCACCATATGATCGCTCCACAAATCAACCAAGTCTTACAGTTGCTCTCCCACCAGCTTTCCGGAGACGCGGCCGAACAATGGGAACGCTGGCGCCAACGCTACCTTCCGGAGCTGCTGACCCTGCTGCGCGGGTTCCGGCGCGAAGCGACCCTGCGGAGCCAAGCGCAAACTGAACGCGTCGCGCGAACGATCGACCCCCTCTTGCCGACTTCACACCGCACCACTTCGCTTTCCCAAAAAATGTTATGGCTCCTCAGGAGTACACCGGGAGTCACCTGCGTGTTGAACGGCATGCGGGCGCCGAAATATGTTGAGGATTCGTTGGCGATCTTAAAATGGGAACCGATCACAGATACGCGGCCGATCTACGAAGAGGCAATGACGCTTCTGAGGTAACGCTCGCTTTGTCCTTCACTCAGAGGAGGATCTATGAGACAGGTAGGCGGTGTCATGGCGCTGTGCATGTTCGTCATTGCCGTTCTCTTTGTAGAGGGTTGCGCAGTAAAAGGGTGGTGGGGATCGGAATCGGGCCAAGAGGGGCCGGCACAAGAAGAACTGATCAAGGAACCCCCGATCAAAGAGATTTCTCCTGAGGACGGGCAACTGACCGATTCGCGGACAAGCCAGGCCATGCAATCAGAGCTCTTGTCTCGTAACGACACCGGCCTCGCCAATGGGACATTGAGCGACGTCCTGTTTGATTTTGATCGGGATACAATCCGGGCTGACGCGATGCGCGTCTTGGAGGCCGATGCCAAGCAATTACAACAGGACCGGGTGGCTGGCCTCCTCCTGGAAGGGCGCGGTGATGAATTCGGCACATCAGCATACAATCTCGTCCTGGGGGAACGTCGAGCCAGGAATGTCAAATCCTACCTTCAGGAACTGGGGCTCTCCATCGATGTCCGGACAACAAGCTACGGGAAAGATCGCCCACTGTGTTTTGAACATTCCGGCGAATGCGGGCAGAGAAACCGGAGCGTCCATTTCGTCGTCAAATAATTAGAAGCGTCCCACTCCGCGATGCTCACCACCTGGTCTGTGCCTGTCACGCACAGTTTACACTTCGATTGTTGACAGGCTGCCTGCTCTTTCATTAAGGTCGATCGATTCGCCAATCGTAGGGAATTTCTGTGTCTAAGCTCGCCGTTATCGACATTGGGACCAACTCGATTCATATGGTGCTGGCTGAGATTCTCCCCGACGCCAGTTTCAAGGTACTCGATCGTTTTAAGGACATGACGCGGCTGGGCAACGGCGTGTTTGCCACCAGGCGGCTCTCGGACGAGGCCATGGCCCGAGCACTGGAAGTCCTCAAAACGTTGGTCACGCTCGCCCGCAACAAGGGATTCGAACGGATCGTCGCCGTCGCGACGAGTGCCGTGCGAGAAGCTCAAAACGGCGGTGATTTTGTCGCCTTGATCATGGAGCAGACGGGACTGAAGGTACGGGTGATCAGTGGGACAGAAGAAGCCCGGCTGATTTTCTTGGGGGTCAAAAACAGTATCGCCCTCCCGGACGGACCGACATTGGTGGTCGATATCGGGGGCGGCTCCGTGGAGTTGATCGCAGGAAATCGAGAAGGCCTGATCCACGGCAAGAGTCTGAAACTTGGAGCGATCCGTTTAGCTGAGCAATTCCTCCCCCAAACTCCACCATCTGAGTCCATGATGCATGCCCTGAGTAATGCCGTGTTCACCCACCTACGCGATGCATTTGGATCATTCAAGATGAAGAAGTTTCATTCACTGATCGCCACTTCCGGGATGGCCGGGAATGTCGGTGAAGTCGTTCATCTCCGTCAAACCGGACGACCGTTGCCACAGCATAATCTTGCGACAATTCTCCTGAGGGATATTCGGTCTCTCGAAGCGGAATTGGCGAAATCATCGATAAAGGCTCGTTTGGCGATTCCCGGTCTAGACCCCAAGCGTGTCGATACGCTGTTGCCGGCTACCGTGGTACTCCGGTGTCTGTTGGAGCTATCGGGTCTTCACGCAATCACGCTGTGCGACAAGGCCATTCGCGAAGGTGTGATCTACGATTTTATCGTACGGCACCGAGAGAGGCTGAAAGCCGAACATGATATTCCCGACGTTCGTCGTCGCAACGTGATCGGCCTTGCTCGACGCTGCCAATCACCCGAGGTGCATTCACTGCACGTCGCAAGCTTAGCGCTGCGTCTCTTTGATCAAACCAAACAGGAACATCATTTAGGACATCAAGAACGCACCTGGCTGGAGTATGCAGCCATCTTGCATGATGTGGGTTACCTCATCAATCCGAGACAGCATCACAAGCATGCGTACTACCTGATTAAACATAGCGACTTAGGGGGATTGACGGCCGAGGACGTCGATGTTGTCGCCACTGTCGCCCGCTACCACCGGCGGGCCGTACCAGCACTGAAGCACGAGGAGTTCGACCGCCTGACACCACGCTTGCAACGCGTGGTCAAGATCCTTGCCTCGTTGTTACGGATCGCCGACGGACTCGATCGAACCCATTTCTCGCTTGTTCAGGCTGTGAACGTCAAGTTTGGCAAACAGATCACGATCGAAGTTCACCTGACCGGGGACGCAGAGATGGAGTTGTGGGCCGCGAAGAGCAGAGCCGACCTCTTCGAGCAGGTATTCCGCCGACGGGTTCAGTTTTCCGGAGTGCCGCTGGAAACCAAGAAATCATGACCGAATCCCTCATACTCAGGACAGCCCCTCATCCTCATCCGGGAAAGCTGATCATCGTCGAAGGCATCGATGGGTCGGGCAAAAGCACCCAACTGCAACTGCTACATAAGTGGCTGGAGTCCAAAGGCCACAAGGTGTTCTTTACCGAATGGAATTCCTCGGAGCTTGTGAAGGAAACCACCAAACGAGGGAAAAAGTCGAAGAGCCTCACCCCCACGACGTTCAGCTTGTTGCATGCAACGGACTTTGCCAGCCGCCTGTATCATCAAATTCTCCCTCCCTTGAAAGCCGGAATGATTGTCCTAGCCGACCGCTACATGTACACGGCGTTTGCACGCGACGTCGTACGTGGCGTGGCGAACGAGTGGGTTCGGAAACTCTATGCGTTTGCGATCAAGCCTGATATGGCGTTTTATTTCAAAGTCCCCATTGAAATCGCCATCTCCCGACTCCTGCGAGGCACTCGCGGCCAGTTCAAGTACTATGAAGCCGGCATGGACATGGACCTGAGTCCTGACGTCACTGAAAGTTTCCGCCTCTTTCAATCACGGATCCTTGCGGAGTACGACAAGATTGTCGATGAATGCGGCCTCTTGACGATGGACGCGACGCTGGAGATCGAGACTCAGCAAGAGCAAATGCGGGCGCTCGTGGAAGAGGCGCTCCGTGGCTATAAACCAAGACGAGGCACCTATGGCCGACGCACGCTTTTTTGGCGACGGTTTGAAATACCTAGATCCGAGTGACCTGAAAGGCAAGTTGATCGCCATCGAAGGAACCGACGGAGTCGGGCGGACAACTCACATTGAGATGTTGCAGGAATGGCTGGAGGTCCAGGGCTACGGGGTGATGACGACGGGTTGGACTCGCTCCAATCTCATGTCCAAGACGATAGAGGTGGCGAAGGCCGGCAATATTCTTGACCGTTGGTCGCTCAGTCTCCTCTATGCTACGGATTTCGCTGATCGCCTCGAACATCAGATCATTCCGGCTCTTCGATCAGGGTTCGTCGTCTTGGCGGATCGCTATATCTATACGGCCTTCGCCCGCGATTTTGTGCGGAGCGCCGACCGGAAATGGATCCGTGACGTGTTCGGGTTTGCGTTGATTCCGGACCTCGTGTGTTACCTCCGTATCGATGTGGAAACGCTGGCGCTTCGAGTCATCGAGACCACCGGAATGAACTACTGGGAATCCGGCATGGATCTCCGGCTCGGAACCGATCTTTATGACAGCTTCAAAAAGTATCAATCCCTGCTGATCGAAGAGTTTGATAAGATGGCGATCGAATTTCGGTTCAATGTCGTCGATGCGAGGAAATCCCCCGAGGAGATCCAGGACGAGCTCCGAGGATATATCCTCCCAGTACTGCAGAACCATAAGTCTACCATCGACACGGAAGCAGCCCGTTCCTAAGACGGTTCAGCCTGTTTCTTTGTCCGTGTTCGCTTGCCCAAGATCCGCAGCTGCATCGGTGGGAACCACCAGCGCAGTCGCCCGTGGCTAGGCCTGATGATGCCCTCTGCCTCAATGCACGCAACCCCGGCCTTCTTGAAAGGAAAATTGGGAAGGGCTTTCCCACAGAGCAGCAGGCCCACTACCTCACCAAGCTGAGGCTCATGACCGACACACACCACCACCGAGTCGGACGGGAGCGTGCTGAGATGTGCAACAAGTTGTTCGGGCTTCGCTCCGACAGCCAACTCTTCCCGTGTCTCGACCTTCAGAGCCGGACAGACGATCGTACGTAGCAGCCTCGCCGTATCATACGCCCGAACAAACGGGCTCGTGAGCAGGTGGGTCGGCTTACAGTCAAGTGCGGCGAGCCCTAGAGCACCCTGCTTGACACGTTTCTTGCCTTTCTCCGTAAGCGGGCGATTTTCTTCTGTTCCTTCCCACTCGTCTGGTTCTACTGCGATGCCATGGCGAATCAGAATACAGTCCATGATCCCCCCTATTATGTTGAGAATGAGCCTACCACACCGAAACCTTGCAGTTAACACAAGTTTTACCTGTTCGTGACCACTCCGGAACGATGGCTCGATATCCTCATACTCAGACACAACGGAAAGGAAGGACGCTATGCCAGATCTCGAAGGGGTTCGTCCGTTTGATGGCGGGATTCTATGGCGTCGGGTCTCTCATCTCGATCCTCTAGAGGTATGGAACTGGGCTATAAAAGGAGTACTCAGTCTGGTCATTCTGACACTCCTAACCGGCCTCAGCGGAGGTGCACTGAAGACGTTTTGGGACATTCGGTTGATCGTCGATCATTCGGCCGAAGTTGTGCTGCGTCAGGTCATCGTCAACACGCTCATGCTACTGGCGCTCGTCGAGTTGTTCAAGACAACCGTCGCCTACTTCCGGGAGGGGCGCGTCAAGGTGACATTCATCGTGGATACGATCCTCGTCGTCATGCTGACGGAGGTGATTTCCCAATGGTTCAAAGGAGGAGATTGGCAAGCGCTGACGGTACTCTGCGGAATTTTGCTGGTCTTAGGAATCGTTCGGGTCATGGCCGTTCGGTGGAGTCCGGCCTTGAGGACGGGGGCTAATGATATCATGCACAATGATCTGTGCGAGCAGGGAGAAATACAATGACTCAACAGGCTTCGGCGAAATTACTGGCCATCGTCCAAGAGCGGCGACAGATCCAGCTTGAAGAACTTCTGTCTTATCTTCCCGAGTTCACTTGGAATCAGGTGTTCTCGCTGGTAGATGAACTCAGTCGCCGAGAATTAATCAGCTTGCGGCGGCGGGGGTTCGAATACGAGTTGCGAGCCTCCTCGTTGTCCATGTAGCAGCTGTCTCAAACTAGCCTCTTTTGGCGGCCACTGTCTGACGGCGAGAGCTGAGCTGTTCGATACGCTCAGCCACATCACGATAGGCCGCCTCCTCACGCCTGATCCAGCGATAGGCTTCCAGCGTTTCCGTGACCCGACCCAATGATTCCAGCGTGCGGCCTAGCACATAGAGAATCTGAACGGTTTCCTTCGAGGACGCCGGTGTAGCCTTGAGGGCTTTCTGAAACGCCGTAACCGCTTCTTCGTAGCGGCCGGACAATTTATAACAGAGCCCAATCTGAGCATAGGCTTTGACGGCCAAGGGTAGGTCCACTGCTGCCATTTCAAACTGGTCGATTGCAGCCTTGTGCAGACCGGCCTTTTTTAGCGCGAGCCCCCGCTCATAGCGCTCCGCTGGGCTCACTTCAGGGCCGGACAAGTCTCTCATCGAATCCGACATGATTTTCTTGCACTCCTCACAACTACCGATGGCACCGATAAATCAAAGCAGAAATTGCACCGCATAGATAGAAAGAAAAGAAAAACTACCTAGAGCTGTTGGAATAGTCCCCTATGATTCATCAACAGGCTGTACCCTGTCATAGTGTTTACCGTGATACTCCAATCTCTGGTTGACCCGACTGGAACACAATGAAATGGGAAAGACCGGATGTACAGGAATGTCTACTTCTGGCTGCCGATGAGAAAACGCTGGACATTACTCATCACCCCACTGAACCACGAGTGCTTATCTGTGATGGATTTCCCTTCATGACTCGGCTGCTTCGGGGTCTGCTGCAACTCTCGCAACCGAGTCGCAACATCTCTAAACGTTGGGGTCGAATGATTGATGCGATGATAGACTTCCATCGCTTGGCCTGCCTTCCCGACGGACTCGAGACTGCGCCCCAATACATAGAGCACGTCAAGGAGATCTTGCTGCAGGGCCGTGGGATCGTCCAGTGCAGTGCGAAATGCCTGTATCGCGGCATGATGCTCTTTCATCTTGACGTAGCACAATCCGACTTGTGAATAGGCTTTGAGCCACATGGACTTGTCCCTGGCCGCCGAATGAAATAACTCCACTGCTTCTTTCAATCGGCCTTCCTCCTTTAGCGCCATCGCTCTTGAATAGTCCTCTTCTGGAGAGCTCAACGGATAGTCTTGGACCGATTCTGCGGACAGTATGGTCGGCCCTGGACTCGGAATAGGATCATCCAGTTCCGCGGGATCTTCCGGAGCCGCTGCAAGTCCGACCAACTCCTCTTTCGCGGCCAGGGGAAGAATTCCTCCCTTGCTTCGATCAAGCGCTGCTTGGGCCACCAACTTGGAGGTAATGATTCTCGCTTGTTCGGCGTATCCATAGGTCAAGGCGATATCCGAGACCTGATTGATCAGTCGCGGATTCCCTCGGCTCAATCGATGCACCAGTGCACAGGCCTTGTTCGTAAAGAGGGACGGCTGTCCACCGGCAACTCGTATTCGATGGCGAATACAATTGGCAGTATCGCTTTCAGAGAGTGGTTTTAGATGATAGTCGACAACGATCCGCTGTGCGAATTGAGTCATATCGATGCGCTGGAGCAGCGCATGTAGATCAGGTTGGCCTGAGAGAATGATCTGCAGCTTCAAGGTCTTGCCGTCGTTCATGTTGGACAACAGCCGCAGTTCTTCGAGCAGCTCAGCCCCCAGACTTTGAGCCTCGTCAATGATGAGAATGACCCGTCGCAAACGTTTCGCTTCCTGAGACAGAAACTCTGAAAAGAGATGGTAGGCTTCGATTGGATCAAGCCGCTTAGTACTTAACCCAAGGGACAACAGAATCCACGGTAAGAGTTGCTCGATGTCGTAACGGGCATTGGTGACCAGCCCAATTTTGTGCCTACTTCCATGCTCAGCGATGAGCTTCTGAAGCAGGGATGTTTTCCCCATGCCGGGATCACCCGTGAGCACCATAAAGGGCGCCTGAGTCAGAATCCCGTACTCCAGTAGACTGTAGGCAGCCTGATGCTCTGAACCTGGGTAGAGAAAGCTGCTATCCGGCAAGAGCGCAAACGGCTTAGCCTTGAACTGATAGTATCCTTCGTACATGGGTACGCCACTCGATGGCCGACATAGGAAGCTAGGTCGCCAACATGGTCTTCATCTGTGCAAGAGTCAGAGACGATCGACCGGCCTTGTTTAACACCGTTCCCAAAACAGGACGTGAATTCTTGACCAGCGCCAAGGCCCGCTGCAGCTCTTCACCCGTCGTCTTCCCCTCCTCAACCACCATAAGAAGCGCGTCCGTGTAAGGGGAAAATGCCAAGACATCCGCCGTATGAAGCAATGGTGGGAGGTCGAATATGACGACTCGAGAGGGATACCGATGCTTCAACTCCTCCACGAGGGCCACCATTTTGGGCGAGGTTAAAATTTCGGTGGAGTTTGAGATCGCCCGCCCCCCCGGCAGCAAAACGAACCGCCCGATGCCGGGGTGAAGGAGCAGATCCTCGACTGGCTGATCGTCCAGCAAATAGTCGGCGAGGCCAAGACAGTCTTTCAAGCCGAACACTTGATGCACCGTGGGGTCCTGCAAATCCGAATCGACGAGAAGCACCGTTTGGGTCGTTTCCATGGCAAGACTCACGGCCAAATTGACGGCAGTCAGCGTCTTCCCCTCACCATAACCCGGGCTCGTTACACCGACCACATTCCATCCGTTCTCTCGCAGTCGCTGCGTGACCTGTGTTCGAAGAATCTTGTACGCATCGACGAACGGTCCTTTCCTATGAGCCGCCATGACTCGATGCCCGTGTAGAACAGTATGCGGAATGCTCAGCGATCTGGTTCGTGTATAGGTGATCGGCGGCGGCACCGACTGGGCAGCCCGTTTCTGGCTCTCCCCTTGGGACGAGGAGCCTTTGAAATCCTTATACAGTTCAAGTGCGGTACGAATACGATCCATGGTTTCCCTTCTAAGTTACTCCATGCCAAACCGTCTCAATGCGGTAAACCAGAGCACGTCTAAAGGGACGACAAACACATGCAATAATAAGAGAGCCGTTGCAAAGGCGCCGATTCCAGCGGTTTGAACGACTCGCCGTCGCAACCTCGCGTGCGATACGTCTTCTTCATTCGGCATAAAGGGAATCACCGCCAAGGGAAAATACTGCGTCAAGGCGACGATCTGATCGGGCGTTCTGATTGAATGGTCGAGCGACTCGGCTGCAGCTCCTAAGCCGGCTCCGCCGCCTACGGCAAGAATGAAACCGAGAAGGAGGATGGCCAAACGATTCGGCTTATAGGGCTTCTCAGGAAGACTGGGTGGATCGATCAGCGAAAAGCGCTCCCCCTTTCGCTGAACCTCCAAGCCTTCCGCCACCTTCGCCTCCAACAACCTTGATCGAATGTCCTGATATTTTTGCCCCGATGTATCTCGATCCCTTGTCAGAACCAGGTACTCCGGTTCAATCTCTGGCCCCTTTTCCAGCCGTTTGGCATACTCTTGCAGTCGATGTTTGATATCCAGACGGGTCTTTCGCAATGCGTCTAACGAAGAGGTCGCTGAATTCAACTGTGCCTGGAGGTTGATATATGCAGGGTTTTCTGGCCGCTGATTGATAGTCTTACTCGGAACGGCTCTGAGCCGATGCACCTCCTCCTCAAGCGCGGAGATTTTTCTCCGGGCCCGCAGAACGTCGGGATGCTCGTTCCCCAACCGTTCTAAGTCGGCGACCAGCGCTGCTCGAGCATCGATGAGTCGCTTCGACGCTTCCTCTGCATCAGGGAGTTGTCCGGTCTCCCTTTCCAATGCCTCGATTTCCTGCTTCATCTTGATCATGTCGGGATGATCCGCGGACAGATTGGCCGCGGCGCCCGCATATTCAGCGCGGAGTGCTCGTAGACGCTCGGTTGAATCCAAAATGCGTTCGCCTGTCACGGATAAGATCGGCGTATTCGGTTTGATCGTCGCCAATTCCCCTTCGAGATAGGCTTTGCGTTCTTCAAGGCTTCGGACCTGCTGGTCGATGTCCATCAATTCGCGTTCGGCCTGGTTCATCAACTGCTGATTCAGCGGCATCAACTCCGGAAGCGCTCCGTTGGCTCGCTGTTTAAACGCTGCAACCTTTTCATCGATCTCGCTGATGTGCCGAGCCAGATTTTCCGCTTCTTGCTGAAGGAATGAGGTGGTTTCCTGAGCTTGGCGTTCACGGCTCTTCAAGTTTTCTCCCAAAAACAAGCTCGTCAGTTCATTCGCCACTTGCTGAGCCAATTCAGGAGAGCGGTTTTGATACGCCACCGTAAAGGCAATGGTCGCCTTGGTCGCATGCTGCGTGCGCTTATCCACGACGTCGGCACTGATCACTTCGACCTCGATGTCCTTCACGAAGCGTTTTACGATTTCCTCTGCCGGGCTGTTCTTCCGCTGATCTTGGTAGAGATTGAATTGCTCGACCACTTTCCAGAGGGTCGTACGGCTCATCACCTGTTGCTTGATGGTCTCTATCCGTTGATCGGCATAACTGGTGATGGTCGATCGTACGAGGTCGGATGGAATCTCCTGCTCCTCAATCAAGATGGTAGCCGTCGACTTATAGGTCGGCGGCCAGAGAAATGCCAACGTCAGAGACGCGCTCAATAGACCCAGACCGGTCAGGAGGACAAGTTTGCGACGTCGATGAAAGGCCGCGATATAGTCCTTCAAATTCATGGTTCGCTCGGATGCCAGTGATGAAGCGTGTGTCTGTGCCATAGCGTCAGCGAGAGAATGCGAGTTTAGGTGGATAATAGGTCACCATGAATGTCGTCGCGTGAGACTGCGCTGAATCTACGGCGGTATCAACATCTTGCCATCGATACATATATGACAATTCGGCCTGCCACCATTCGAGAAACTTCCAAGAGATTTTTGGAGTGGCACTGACATAGCGCCGATCAGGAAAGGTTCCTCCCAGAGCTGGCTGCGTTTTTCCTGAAGTAAGGACTCCGACTACATTAAGGGAGCAGACAACGGTTTCCGAAATACTGTACGAACCGGACACTTCGCCTCGGTTCGTTTCGATGATTAAACCGAATCCACTGGGAACAAGATCGCGAGAGACCGACGCCTGCAGTGCGGCCCGCTCAAAGTTTCTTGTGATGCTTGCTCCACCGATCCATACAGTATCGCGAGTCGTGATATTGCCGCTCGCCGTCGGCGAGTCGGAGTACAGGAACCTGGGACCACCGTATACTGTTCCGGTCACGGACTCTGTAAACGCATGCGTGAAACTCACGCTCGCCCCCGGGAAATTTGCACGAAACGGGGACGCCGTGTTGGTTGTTCGAAAGTCCATGTATGAACCGGATAGTTCGATCTGATCCTGCTCAGTAAGTTGATAGAGCAGCCCCCCCGAACCGCCAAGCAAACGATAATCGACCAAACTGGACTGAAGACCGCCCTCATAGGTGGTATCCGTGAACTGCAGCCCGGATCGAAACGAAAACCTTTCGGTCAACTTTCTTGTCCAGGTCGGATTCGCAGTCCATTGATCCCGCTGCGTAAATTGCAGAACGACTCCGGTCGCCTGCAATTCACCCATCAGTGTATTGTCGCGGACAAAGCCACCCGTGAAGCCGATGAGATCCTTCTCAGTCCCATACCGTAATGATAGAGGGACAAAAATGTTGGTGAACCGCCTTTCCTCTCCCCCGAAATATGAAGCGAAATCCGCGGCGATCCGGCTGCTGACCTCCAGGCGTTCGGTCTTGCCGGCAAACTCTGCCGCGGGAGTAACCCAATAGCCGTAGGTCTCGTCGTGAGGCAAAGGGGTCAACAGCAAATTGCTGTTAAAAACCCCTTTAGCCCCGAGTGATGGCGAGAGCGACCATTCGGCTGCCTCGCTTCGTGAGGCGACGTCAGGCGCGACGATCACCGCCACGAAAAGAACGTAGACGGTTTGCCAACCCCGGTCTCTCCGCTTGCCGCTCGGGTGCATGAGGGTGACGGTCAGGGCACCATGACGACGTCACCGCGCTGGAGAATGATATTCTGCTCCAAGTCCCTGCCTTTCCGGAGATCTCCGTAGCGAAAGGGAATGGCATATTGTTCTCCCCTCACTCGCCGCATGACCTTGATATCGTTTTCCGCAGCAAACGGAGTCAGTCCACCGGCAAGACTGAGCGCCTGCAGCACGTCGGTGTAATGGCCGATCAAGTACTCACCCGGCTTGTTCACTCGCCCGACGACGTAGACCTTGTAGCTGACGACCTTTGTGACCGCCACGGAAACATTGGGATTCGGAATATACTTTGTCAGACGCTTCACAAGATCGCTACGAATGTCCTCGACCGTTCGATCTTCAGCTTGGATATCGCCGACAAGAGGAAAGGAAAACATCCCGTCTGGACGGACGACGACTTCTCGCGTCAGCTGTTCGTCTTTCCACACAGACACCAGCATGACATCTTCCGCACCTAGGCGATATCCCGGATCGACTTGCGACGCCAGTGCGACTGTCACAGTATCGCTCCCGTGAACAGGCAGGCAAGATACCGTTACGGCCATCGCCATGAGCACCCCGCTCATCACCAATCGAACAGATCGAGACATTGATTCTCCTTACCCCCTTATCTGCGCGAGGGTTTGCTCTGCCTCTCGTCGCCCTTCGAATTGATCAGAACTCTTGAGAGCCTTCGACAGGTAGGTACGAGCTTCGACGCGTTTACCGGACTGAAAGAAGGCCATCCCAAGATGATAATTCAGGACAGAAATGTCAGGTGATTTGGCGACGGCATCTTTCATCAACCGAATCGCCTCTTCCTGTTGCCCCATTTTGAATCGTACCCAGCCGAGCGTATCGATAAAGAGAGGATGCGGCGCCTCTTTCTCAAAATCACGGCTGAGGGCAAACGCTTTTTGTAAGCTTGATGGGTCGCCTTTGTGATCTACGAGCAAGACAGCCAGATTATTCGCCGCCAGCAAGTTTCGAGGATTCAGCCGCAAAGTCGCCTCATACGCGGCCATAGCGAGATCGATCTGTCCTTGGTCCGAGTACGCGGAGGCCAACAGCATATGCAACTCTTCACTATCCGGATTGGCCTTGAGCCCCTCATGTAGAACCTGTACGGCCACATCCGGTTTCTTCAGGGACAATGACAACGTGGCCCAGTTGAGCCAGGGCGTGATCCACTTAGGATTCAGTCGCGCAGCTTCTCGATAGTGACGCGCGGCCTCTTCATGCTCTTGTGTGAGAGACAAGACCTCCCCGAGCAATCCATGTGCAAATGGATGGTCCTTGCGGGAAGCAAGAAGGGATTCCAGGCGAGTTCTGGACTGTAGGGCTTGTCCGAGAGCCACTTCCACCTTCACGAGAGACAACAGCGGCTCTGGTTCGTTAGGAGCCAGTGCCGTCGCACGCTCGTAGGCTCGCCTCGCCTCGCTCAGACGCCGCTGGGCCTCATAAAACCTCCCTTCAGCTAACAAGGCCACAGAATTATTACCGGTTGATACCTGACGAAGCCGCGTCAACGTCTGTTCAGCCCCTTGCCAGTTCTTCGTCACCAGGTCCAACGTCATCAGCATGTCGAGAGCGGTGACATCATCGGGACGCTGTTTCAGCAAATCGTCGAGCCGTGCACGAGCCTGCTGGTAGCGGCCGCTCTTGCTCTCAAGAACGGCGAGAGACCGTTTCGCATCCACCTGGTCTGGATACAGAGCCACCGCTCGCTCTAGACTGTCTTTCGCAAGATTGGTGTCGCCGGTCAGCTGATAGGCCTGACCGAGGAGATAGTGGACGGTGGCCAACTCCGGCTGATCGTGCAGGACGGTGCGAAATGCCTGCACCGCATCTTTTCCGTTTCTTCTGGCCAAAGCCATTCGTCCTGTAAGAATCAAGCCGTCCGAGGAACGGGGATTGTCCTTCAACACCTCCTGCACTTGACGTTCGGCGTCAGCCTGCTTCCCCTCCACAAAATCCATCTCCGCCAATTTGACTTTAGCTTCCAGGCCGACAGGTTTATCTTTGTACTCTTCGACCAATAGGGCATAGCGCTCACGAGCCTTGATGTCCTGTCCGCTCTTTCTATAGAACGCACCGAGCCCGAGCTGGATGTGGGTCGAATGCGGGATTTGCGCCGCCGCATCAAGCAGCGCCTGTTCAGCAGAGACCACATCTTTTGTGTTCACAAAAAACTCTGCGAGCATCAGACGGCGCTGCTCGCTGTTTGGATCCAACACGACCGCCTCCCGCAACACAGATTCCGCTTTATTCTGTGCTCCCTGCCCAACATAGAAGCGGGCAAGTCTCACCCGATGATCAAAGGATGTCGGGTCAACCTCGACCATCCGCCGCATGACAGCCTCGGCACCGGCCATATTGTTGGCCTGCGTCAAGATCCTGTTCAAATTATTCAGGAGATCCAAGTCCCTCGGATGGGCCTCAAGTGCACGCCTCAAGGTCGTCTCCGCCTCCCGATAGCGCCCTTGTTGGCTATACAATGTCGCGAGCAGGATGGCGACATCCGGTTCTGTTGGAAACTCCTTCGCGAGTGCCTCCGCTTTGGGAATCACCGAAGGAATGGCCTCTTCAATCACGGCCTGCGCCGCAATCTTCAGCGCACTGGCCTGCGGATGGTGAGGATCTTTTTTCAGCACCGTGTTCGCTGCTTCCACCACATGCTCCGTCAGTCTCGCTTCAAGATAGTACTTAGCTAGAGTAATGAGGGCGGCTGTATGATCAGGAACCAGGCGGACAGCTTCCTGATACAGCTGAACAGCATTGCGCCAGTTCTTCTCCTTTTCCTCAACTTGAGCAAAGAGGTAATAGGCCTCCGCATCTTTGGGATCGATCTTCAGCACATTTCTCAGTGCGACTCGTGCCTTGGGATAGTTGGCCGCCTCAATGTACTCATTTGCCCTGGCAAAGTACTTCGCCTTCCTTTCCTCAGGACCACCGCACGCCGTCAATGTGACGACCGCCAGAAGAGCGATACCGCTCGTCACGCGCATGCAGGACATCTCCCCACTGCTGCTGTGCTGAAATGGTACGGTCATGGGCCTAGGCTATTACGTAACCCGTTTCGCTACAACAAAATCCGAATTCCGAGTCCGAACAGAATCCAGAGCGACACAAGGCCGAGCTGCCGGACGCGGTTGGCAAAGGCATGGAGCAGCAACTCAAACGAAAAGAAGAGCACCATCAATTTGGCGGCGAAGACGCCCAGATGCGCAATATCGGCGCTCACTTCGGGAAGCAGCGGAAAGGTCACCGCCAAGAACACCATCAGATAGTCGAGCGGTGTGGTTTGAAAGCGGTTCTCCTCATTGAACCGGAGACTCAATAAGACCATGACGGCAACCACGACAAAAAATACGTTGTGGACCAGCGCGACAGCGGACATGGATCGATATCGTGACCCTTCACAGACATAGAGGAGAAAGGTCGTCCCGACGTAGAGCCCACCGCGAACAAAGTACGGCGCAACCCGAGGAGAGAACGAGAGGCCCAGTAACACAATCCCGAAGATGATGATCGAGAGGTACCCGACATCGGTCGGCACGTTCGATGGAACAAACACCAGCGCAATGAGAAAACATGGCACCGTCACGGCCAGAAACTGCATGGGCAGATCCGTCAGCCACGGACCACTCATCAAACGCCTCACGGCCACATTAGAGAGGAAATGACCACCCTGAGCCGTAAGATTGGGAAGAAGTCCTCGCCCTGCTGCGATGAACAGCATCAAGACCGATCCTGCAATCAGGAGATAGAGCGGCAGGATCAATGTGTCGGACTGCCATCGCAGCACATAGGCCAAGCCCAACATGCCTGCCTGGATCACGTAGATGACGGTCACGGCCTCATAATGCGTGAATCCAAAGCGAAGCAGTTTATGGTGGATGTGCGCACGGTCGCCGATAAACGGAGAACGACCTTCTGCCAACCGTTGTCCTGTCACGCCGAGCGTGTCCAGAAACGGCAACCCCAACAAGAAGAGTGCGAGGCTCGGAGTGAACGGACCCCGTGACGAATCCGTCAACAGAACGGCAAGCACGCCCATGATGAATCCCAACAATTGACTGCCACCATCTCCCATAAAAATGCGAGCCGGGTAGGTGTTGTAACGCAAGAAACCCAAGAGTCCTCCCAAAAAGGGAACCGTCAACAACAAGACAGTTGAGTCATTGGAGAGATAGGCCAAATAGGCAATCCCGGATAGAGTAAGGAACGACAGACCACCAGCCAACCCATCCAACCCGTCCGTCAGATTGACGGCGTTGGACACGCCGACAAGAAACACAACGGTCACACACATCCCAGCCCAAGCCGGCACCTCCACATCAGGGAGAAAAGGAAGCGTGGTAAACCAGATATCCCCGCCCAACACAACGGCAAGGGCGGCGAGCAGCTGGCCAACGAGTTTGCTTCGATAGCCAAGATCAACACGGTCATCCCAGACCCCGAACGCCACAATGATCACACTGCCCAGCAGAACCGACAGCGTGACTGCATCTTTCTCGCCCCACCAGGCAATCGACGCACAGGCGCCGACGGCAAAAGCAACCCCGCCAATCCGTGGAACCGGATGTTCATGAACTTTCCGACCTCCAGGCAGATCCATGATCTGAAACCGCTCTGCTATGAGCCGCAAGAGCGGGATCAGCGCCATGCACACAAGCAAGGCGGTCATGGAACTAAAGAACAGCTCGTTCACCATAAATATGCTCTCAAAACCTCAATCCTAGAGGTTCAGTCTGGCACGAACCTCGTCAGTTCTTGCCCGGCTGCAACCGCGAACTCCTGAAGACGTTGGTCAACTGTGGACTCGGATTCACCCGGACCAACCAGCGAGGCCAGTCTCACGAGAGCTCCGTCAGTCCGTTGTCGAGAAAAGGCATCCCATAGTAAGTAGAACTTGACCAGGTATTCATTTGTGAGATATCGATCGCGTTGCTTAAACCAGTACAAGACGATTTGCTTCTGATCCCCCTTCTGAATGACCGCCCGATTGACCCTTAGCGACTGCATCATCCCTTGCGACATCGGTAGTTCCCTTTGGGTCAGGGACGCGATCTCCCATCCTCCACCCGGCAAACAGCTTTGAGGCGAATGAGCCGACTGTCCTTTCTTTTGTGATCGATAGTAGGCCGCATAGAAATTCACCGGCTGTTCCTTGTCGGATCGATAGTCAGCGAGCACGTAATCGTCGAAGCGAAGTGCGTCGATGTATTGTTGTTCGAGAGGAAAGGGCGCTCCTTGCCAACCGCCGATCTGCATCGGGAAATCGACGAACGCCGCTCGCGGGGGAGGACGTTCTTCACGATCCACAACCACTGTCGAGAAAAGAGTAAATGGTGCGAGCAGGGCTACGCTACACAGATAGGCCCGACCCGAAGTCGTTTGGATTCGGCATGGAACCATGCGCACGGTTTGATGGGCGCTATCTTCCGATTGATCTTTCCAGGTCAATCGGTCAAAAACGGACCCTTGCGACTTCACCTCCCCTATTCTTGCTAATAGCGCCATTTCTGCGATCAACAGCCCGAAACTCACCATGAAAATGACCCAGCCTTCAAAGAAATGATAAAAGCCTTCCGCGGCACCTTTCCCATAGAGTTCGACCAGCACCCCGATCATGCCGATGCGCAGTCCGTTAATCATGATCGAGATCGGAATCGACGAAAGGACCATGACCACTCGCTTCCACATCTTGTCCTTGAAGAGATAGGCGCAGAGCAGTGCGAGAGAAGTCAGTGGGAGCAGGTATCGAATCCCACTACAGGCCTCGACAACTTGGAGTTGTACCGGCCCCAGATCGATAACATTACCTTCACGAAAGGCCATCACGCCGACGAGCTGCAAACAACCAACTCCAAGCGATGAGGACCACAGTTGAAGCTTGCTCGACAGATTCGCGTAGAAGAACATTGGTAGAGGGATGGCGGTGAGCAGGTACCCAAGAGGAAAAGCAATGGCCCTAGCCCCACGAACCCCGAGCAACGCAATGGCCAAACCAACAAGTACGACCCACAAGGAGACGTGAAGGATGACGAACAGTGTGGACAATTCCCCGATCACATAGAGAACAAGCCCCAACGCAATCACAGCAAGGCCCCACCACGACTTCTCCTTCGAAGCCTGGCTGAGACGGTGCCGGGACTGCCAAATCAAATACCCACTAATGAACGGCACAAAGATTCCGTGGCTATAATCTTCAGTGCCCAACCAGCGGCTGAACAAAAAGACAAGACTGTCCGCATACATGTAGCCCAATAGCGCTACGACTAGGACTGAGGTGAAGAGAAGAGAGCGGTTGCTAGTCATACGACAGAGTCACTCACACGATGATGAGGAATGAGTCAAACGAGCTAAGTCGGTCCGGAAGAGCGGGGCGAAACCTGATTATCTATGGGAACCTGCAACCTGTCGATTGATTTCGGAGAAAGAACGGGCCTGATACCCATCTCGGGGTATCAAGCCCCAGTCGTCAGAAACGAGGTTCGTGATTAAGCCTTGGCCCCGCGAAGATTTCTCAACCCTCCCGCACCCAGACCCACCAAGGAAATGAGCCCCGCGCCGAACAGCAGCACTGCAGCTGGCAATGGTACCGCCGTCACGCTATTGAATAGACCTTGAACCCTGACTGTTCTTCCATTATTGACATTCTCAAAGACCAGCCGCCATTGGTTCGACGTGAGATCGCCTAAACTTGGAGGATTCTGAAGCGGTGACGTCCCGGTGATCGCCAAACCATCCTCATCTTCTAAATCCATGCGAAAGTCCGCCGGTGAGTATGGCCCCCCGTTACCATTGATACTATTCCCCATGACAGAGGTTCTAAGACGCCATAGATCACCGGAAGCATTATCGACAATACGGATGGCGTTCGTATCACCCGCCGGATCGAGACTGACTGAATAGCTCCCAAAGTGAAGCGAGAAACTCTGTATGGCCCCCATATACCTGCCGGTCCCAGTGGGCGTTGTCGCATTGTCAAACGAGAATGTTCCCCACATCGAGGATCCCGACGGCATCGTCGGCTTCAGCGCTCCGCTGACACTCCCGACCGTACCGGTGAAAGAATACTGCACCAGCGAGGCGTGAGCCGCGTTCCATGGAGCCAACAATGAACACAGCGCAATCGCCGACAGGACAA
>JARFPM010000093.1 GCA_030444405.1 Nitrospira sp. | reverse complement strand
AACTTAAGGATTTCGACGAGTCAGGATGACGTGGTCGATTCGATGGAAAGTGGCGCTTGGTACGCTCGTGGCGGTCGCCTGTGGGCTGCTGATCGCCGGCGTGATGACGGTTCGATCCCTCGAACAGCGATACCTCGCACAATTCGGTGAAGCGCTGGAGGCAAAAACCAGACTCGTCGAATACGGCTTTCAACCGCTGTTTCTCTCATCTCTTTCACGTCCGACCCCTTCCTCCTTGCAGGAGACGGCGCGCGACCTCAGCAACCGAGCCTCTGCCCGTGTGACGCTGATCGCCGCAGACGGAACGGCGCTCGCGGATAGTGCCGTACGAGATGCCGACTTGTCCGCTGTTGAGAATCACACATCTCGCCCCGAAATCCAACAGGCCCTTTCCACAGGACAGGGACAAGACATCCGCTCTAGTCACACGACCGGTGAACGGACGATGTATCGAGCCATCCTCATGCGGCCATCACAAGACGCACCGCCGCTTGTCGTGCGCGTCGGCTTTCCGATGTTGGTCTTGGACCGTGAGATCGCCGAACTGCAGCAACGTCTCTTTCTCGCGATCGTGGTCGCCTTCCTTGTCGCCCTGACGCTGAGCGTCTGGCTGGCTCACAGCATTACCAAACCTCTCTCGGACATCGCGTCGGCCGCCCGCCACTTGAGTGCCGGCAACCAGACATTTCACGTCAGAACGACCGCGCAAGATGAAGTCGGCCTCCTGGCTTCGACACTCAATCACATGGCGGAACAGCTTCATGCCAAGATCGATGAGCTCTCGGAAGACCGTGCTCAGCTGCTTGCCGTGCTGACCTCCATGGTCGAAGGCGTGATGGTGTTGGACTCTCGCGGCCACGTGTTGCAGATCAATCCGGCCTTGGAACGCATGTTCGGCATCTCCCGCATGGAGGCTCGAGGACGGCCCTGCACCGAACTCTTTCGTCATCCACAGCTCAACGACCTGGTGACGGCAATCCTACGATCGCGCACCCATCATCAGGATGAAATTGTGCTGCCGCTTAGTGGGCGATGCCTCCAGATTGAAGCCTCCCCCGCAGGAGGTGAACGGGAAAACGAGGCCAGTGTGGTATTGGTGCTCCACGATATTACCGAACTGCGGCGCCTGGAGAAGATACGGAAAGACTTTGTGGCGAATGTCTCTCATGAACTTCGAACCCCACTCACCTCGATCAAGGGCTACGTCGAAGCGCTGCTTGATGGTGCCAAGGACGATCCTGCCGCCTCTACGAAATTCTTGGAAATCATCCTCAAGCAAAGCGATCGACTGAATCTGATCATTGAAGATTTGCTCGAGCTGTCGAAAATCGAATCAGGCGGTGTTTCGTTCAAGGAAGAACCGCTGGAACTGCGTTCCGCCATCGACCGGACCCTGTCCATGATCAAACCGATCGCCGATAAGACTCGTCACCGGCTTGTCACAACGATCGATCCATCACTCCCTCCGGTTACAGGTGATGAAGGCCGGCTCGTGCAAGTCCTGACCAATCTGCTCGATAACGCCATCAAATATACCCCTGCAGGCGGGACCATTACGGTCGGCGCCAAGCTGGCTCCTTCGGTCGGGAATGCCGAGCCTCCAGCCAGAGCGATCGATCTCAGCGTCGCCGATACCGGAATCGGTATCCCCGAAGAGGACCGGCCACGTGTCTTCGAACGGTTTTACCGCGTCGACAAAGCCCGGTCACGAGAATTGGGAGGGACGGGACTCGGCTTAGCCATCGTAAAGCATATCGTGGAAGGGCATGGAGGACAGGTGTGGGTCGAAGCGAATCATCCGCAGGGGAGTCGATTCGTGGTCCGCCTTCCTCTCAATCCGACAGCTCGCAGCCTCCATCACGTGAACGAAGCAAGCAGGGCATAAACACCCGCTCCCAACAACGCGATTCAGATCAGTGCATCGATGATGGGCGACAAGACGAATCACTGTTTTCGATCCACGTCTTTACCATCGTACGAGCCCCGTCGCCCAGGTCAGTCCCCCGCCGAAACTGCCGAGCAGTACCAGATCACCCGGCGAGATGTTCCCACCGCGAACCGCATGATCGAGCGCGATCGGAAGAGACGCTGAGGACGTATTGCCATAGCGTTCGATCACCGATGCCAATCGCCCCTGGTCGATACCCAGGCGATCGGCAACGTGGGACAAGATTCGACCGTTCGCTTGGTGGAGGACAACCTGTTTCAGATCTCCGGGACAGACGCCGAATTCTTTCAAGATCTCCAGCACGGCCTGTTCAATCCGACGAATGGCTATCCGAAAGAGCGATGCCCCATGCATGCGAAGTGTATGCTCCTGATTGCGCAACCTGTCGGATGACAAGGGCATCCGTGATCCTCCGCCCGGGACTCGAATGAGCCCATGGTGTGCCCCATCGGCGTACAACTTGATCCCCAGAATCCCTCGCCACTCAGGACTTCGGTCCTCTTCGCCCCGTAGCATAACGGCACCAGCCCCGTCGCCGAACAACAGCGCCGTCGCTTCATCCTGAAGATCGAGCGATCGAGACTTGACCTCCGAAGCCACGACGAGGCAGGTCTGCATCTGGCCACTCTGAATCATGGCTTGAGCCATGGAGAGCCCATAGAGGAATCCTGAGCAGGAAGCGGACACATCAAATGCCCCCACTTGCCTACATCCCAATCCTCGTTGAACCGAGCAGGCTGTTGAAGGAAATGCCATATCGGGTGAGGTTGTAGAAAGAATGATGGCATCGATAGAAGAGGCCGCACAATTCGCGGCATCAAGTGCCCGACGTCCCGCCGCAATGGCCATATCGGAAGACGCCTCGTGACTTGCGGCCCAATGACGAGTTCGAATACCGGTCAACCGTTGGATTCGAGCCGGGGACAGTCTCAAATTAGGAGCTATCTCTTCGTTGGGTACGACCCGGGAAGGGAGATAACTGCCTGTTCCAATGACCCTTACTCGAATCATGTGCCCCAACCACCGATCTACGCCGGCGAAATTGTTCATGCTTCCAACGTGGGCGGGGATTATAGGGAGCATGACGTGGCAGGTCAATTAAAGTGCCCGCAAACCGTCGCGGTCATTGCTTTTTGCCCATATTCTTGCTATGTATGTACCCTGCTATATTCGTTATGCGTCCTCAATCCATTCGAATCAGTTCCGGCCCGTCCTCAAGGTCGTCAGGCTTCTGCCTGGCGGCTTGGCTCGTGGTCGGCTCTCTGCTCATGGTCTCGTGCACTGGTGATATTTCGCCCGGCGACGTGCGACGCGGGATCAAGAAAGCGCTGAGTGGTACCGACGAGCAGATTTTTCTCGGAGATACAGTTGAGAACCACTACCATCCCAACATCATCTTGAAGCGGGGGGAGGCGTATTTTGAAAAAGAGGAGTATACGGAGGCATTAGTCGAGTTCAAACACTTCCTGGAGCTTCATCGCAATCACGTCCTGGCCCCGTACGCAGCATTTAGGATCGGAGAAATTCATTTCAAAATGGCGAAGACCATCGATCGTGACCCTGAACCGATGCAAAAGGCCATCGCTGCATTTGAGCAGATGAGAAAAGATTTTCCCGACAGTCGCTATGATGGCCAAGCTCAACAAAAACTCAAGGAATGTCATGATTGGATCGCCCAGATGCACCTCTTCGTCGGGAAATTCTATTACCGCCGAAGCTCCTACCTCGCTGCCACGCATCGGTTCCAGGAGATCCTAAAAAATTACCCCGACACGCCCATCGCCGCAGAAGCCTTGTACTTCCTCGCTAAGTCATACCATGAAATGGGAGCCGACGATTGGGCCAGAGAGAATCTCATCGTACTGGCGGAACAGTATCCGGAAAGTGCGGTCTCAGGGGATGGAAAGAGCTTGCTGGAGAAAATCGGCGGAGCCCAACCACCTACGCTCCTCGCTCAGAAATCGGAATCGGTCCCCCTTTCCGATGCCGGCGCAGGAATGGTCAGAAGCAATCGGCCAGCCGTTAGTCGACCACCTCCTCCGTCAATGGGAACGCTCGGCATTCCTCCGTCGCTCGACTCGTTTGGCGCCCCCGCCACCACTACATCGGGGCAAAGCTTTTCGGCCTGCCGCCTTGGCGCCTGGTGCTGATAAAATATTAACGACGAGTGCTGATGAGCGAATGCGAGTGAGGGGAGGGCCGCCCGGAAGGGCTCACATCACCCCCGGCTGACGCTGGCTATTGGCCTAGATACCAGCCGATCCCGTATCGCTCTAAGAAACTTGTCACCATGGTGAACGAATTGGCGTAGATCATCACACCGACGAGAACCAGCATAACGCCACTCACGGTCGAAACCCCCCACAGATAGGCCCGCAGTTCTTTGAAATAGGCTAAGAACCGATCGACTCCCAGCGCCGTGAGGAACAACGGCAAGCCCAATCCGAACGAGTAGAATGTCAGCAACACGACTCCACTAAAGAGAGAGTCGGTCGTACTCGCATAGAGAAGAATGGAACCCAACACAGGCCCGACGCAGGGAGTCCACCCGGCGGCGAAAGCAACGCCGATCATGAACGACCCCAGATACCCGGCCGGCCTACTGCGGAACTGATACCGATGCTCCATTTTTAAGAACTTCAGATTCAGAATTCCCAGCAGGTACAGCCCGAACACAATGATCAACACCCCACCAATGCGACGAATCAGGTCTTGATAAGTGATCAGAACCTGGCCGAGGAAGCTGGCCGACGCACCGAACGCAACGAAGACTGATGAAAATCCGAGAATAAACAATAATGAGTTCAAGACGATCACCTTCTTGAACTTCACCCGCTCGGACGCGTCTGTCAACTGATCGACCGACAGACCGGTAATATAGGAAATATAGCTCGGCACCAACGGCAGCACGCATGGAGACACAAACGAAAGGAGCCCCGCCGAAAAAGCGGCAATAAGCGAAATCTGTGGAATGGATTGCGTCATGGCTACGACTTCATCAGTTCATGAATTAAGTCACGGGCCTCCGGGGAATCCCAATCACGAGCGCCGAAAATCTTTTGTCGCACGATGCCTCGGCGATCGACCATGAACGTGATCGGAATCGTACGTGCCCCGTATGTCAGGCCCACGCGGTATTCCGAGTCATGGAGAATGGGAAAAGTGAACCCCATTTCTCGCTGGAACGGACGGGTTACCGCCGCGCCCTGTGGATCCGTAGACACCGCCAAGATTTCGAACTCCCTTCGCGGCAGCGTTCGATAGAGCTGTTCCATCGCCGGCATTTCGACACGACACGGCCCGCACCAGGTTGCCCAGAAATTTAGTAGGACGACCTTCCCCCTGAGCTGAGACAAGCTCATAACGTTGCCGGCAAGGTCGCGCAGTGTAAAATTCGGGGCTTCGTCACCGACTTGGACTACGCTACGTTCGAAGCCTGGCCGTTTCTTCGGTTGGGACGATTCTGCCTCGGAGCGCGGTGCCGTGCCACACACCCCAACCGCCATGACGGTGAAAACCAACGCCGCTCGATAACGTTTCATGCCAACACACGAATGGACAGGGTCTTAGTCTGCCGTCAAAAATAGCCGCAACCGCTACTAACTGAAGCTCCCTTACTCAGCCATCGGCAGATTCTTTTGCTGCGAAGGTATGTTACAAGTCCGCAAAAACCTGAGTCAAGCAAACGGCGAGTGACAAATCTCTTCCCCCTACGATCGAAGTGATGGACAAAGCCGACTGATCTCTCTAGAATCACCGAAGTTTGTGCGTGGTCTGTAATCTGGCACCACTCGTCACATTTACAAACAGCAAACACTGGCGCGCTGGTATTCTATAACCTGAACCCACGAGGGGCATATGCGAGACAATTTCTTGTTTACTTCAGAATCGGTCACTGAAGGGCACCCAGATAAGATCGCCGACCAGATCTCAGACGGGATCTTGGACGCGCTCATCGCTCAAGACAAATATTCCCGCGTTGCATGCGAAACAATTCTCACCACTGGCATCGCCTTTGTCGCCGGTGAAATCTCCACCAAGGCCTATGTTGAGATTCCCGATATCATCCGCGACGTCATCAAGAGCGTTGGGTATGCCGACGCCTCGTGGGGTTTCGACTATCATACCTGCTCAGTCCTGACCGCCATCCACCAACAATCCAATGATATCGCGATGGGGGTGGATTCTGGAGGAGCCGGTGATCAGGGCTTGATGTTCGGGTACGCCACCAATGAAACCGATGAGCTCATGCCGATGCCGATTGTTTTGGCCCACCGGCTGACCAAGCGTCTGGCGGAAGTGCGGAAAAAGAACATCCTCAATTGGGTACGGCCAGACGGCAAGTCCCAAGTGACGATCGAGTACAAGAAGGGCAAACCCGTGCGGATTGATACGATCGTCGTCTCCACACAACACAGTCCCGATGTATCCAATAAGCAGATTGAGCGCGACATCATGGAAAAAGTCATCAAGCCCATGATGCCTAAGGGTCTCTATGACCCAACCGGCGTCAAACATCACATCAACCCGACCGGTCGTTTCGTGGTCGGTGGTCCAATGGGCGACACAGGCCTCACAGGCCGGAAGATTATCGTCGATACCTACGGCGGACACGGCAGCCACGGCGGCGGCGCTTTTTCGGGCAAGGATCCCACAAAGGTTGATCGGTCTGCCTCGTATATGGCCCGCTATATCGCCAAGAATCTCGTCGCCGCCGGCTTGGCGGACAAGTGCGAAGTGCAGCTGGCCTATGCCATCGGCGTTGCTGATCCGGTGTCTGTGCTCGTCGATACGAAGGACACTGAAAAAGTGTCGGTCGATATTCTCGATAAGCTCGTGCGCAAGCATTTCCCCATGACTCCGCGGGGCATTATCGATCACCTTAAGCTCCGGCGGCCGATATTCCGCAAGACGGCTGCATATGGACACTTTGGACGCAACGAACCAGAGTTCACCTGGGAAAAGACCGACAAGGTCAAATCTCTACGCAAGGACGCCGGCCTGTAATCGAATCAAGCCTAAGGCATGAGCAAGGGGGACGGGTTCCATACCCGCCCCCCCTTTTCATGCTGACAATTGACCACTGACAGATAGCAAGCAGCTTTTTCTGAGAAGGAGGATTTTCGTGGATTACGATGTGAAAGATATTAAGTTGGCAGACCAAGGGAAATCGAAGATCGAATGGGCCGAAGCCACGATGCCTGTGTTGCGGTTGATTCGCAAGCGCTTCAAGCGGCAACAACCGTTGAAAGGTGTGCGAGTCACGGCCTGCCTGCACGTGACCACGGAAACCGCGAACCTGGCTATCACGTTGAAAGCCGGCGGTGCCGATGTCCGCCTCTGTGCCTCAAACCCCCTCAGCACCCAGGACGACGTCGCCGCGGCGTTGGTCCAACATGAAGGCATTCCGACCTTTGCGATCAAGGGCGAAGACAACGCCACCTACTACCGGCATATTGAGTCCGCCATCGCCCACCGCCCCCACGTCACCATGGATGATGGCGCGGACGTGGTGTCGCACCTGCATTCCAAACGAAAAGAATTGTTGAAGAATGTCATCGGGGGCACGGAAGAAACAACCACCGGCGTCATCCGTTTGCGCAGTATGGCCGAAAAGAAGGTCCTCAAGTTTCCGGTCATCTCCGTCAACGATGCCGACACGAAACATATGTTCGATAATCGTTACGGCACCGGCCAATCCACCATGGACGGGATTGTGCGCGCCACGAACCGCTTGGTCTGCGGCTCTGTCGTTGTCGTTGTCGGCTATGGCTGGTGCGGACGTGGCATCGCCATGCGGGCGAAAGGCATGGGTGCGGATGTGATCGTAACTGAGATAGACCCGCTGAAAGGTCTCGAAGCCGTCATGGATGGCTTCCGTGTCATGCCGATGGAGCTCGCCGCCCCGGTCGGTGATTTTTTCGTGACCGTGACCGGCAATATTCACGTCATCCGTGGCGAACATTTCGCCGCCATGAAAGACGGCGCCATCGTATGCAACAGCGGCCACTTCAACGTGGAACTGGATATCCCGGCTCTCGAAAAACTGGCGAGCACGCGCCGGGTGGTCCGTACCGGAGTCGAGCAATTTACGCTCAAGAAGAACGGTCATCGTGTCAGTTTGCTTGGCGAAGGGCGGCTCGTCAACCTCGCCACCGCCGAGGGCCATCCTTCGAGTGTCATGGACATGAGTTTTGCCAATCAGGCGCTGGGCGCGGAATATATCGTGAAGAACTACAAGCGCTTAGAAAAGAAGGTGTACCCGGTACCGGCGGACATTGACAAGGAGATCGCGCGGCTCAAGCTGGCCGGCATGGGCGTCGCGATCGATACATTGACGGGGGAGCAGAAGAAGTATTTGGCATCCTGGGAAATGGGGACATAACAGGATACTGGAAATGTCCTCCGGCGTTGTGCTCAATCGCCCGTCTCCCTGCAACGTACCGCAAGAGTACGCTTCGGTCGCCGAGCTCCCTGCGGCCTAGCCGAGATACCATTTTGAGCATCCTGATGCAGGCGATGCTCGCTGAGGTCAAGAGCGCGTCTCGGCGCACTCGGGTTAGTGACATAGCGCGCGCAGCCGAGAGCACCCGTCGCCGCACCCGCTTAAGAGAGGGGAAACCGGAAAGGCCACCTGAGAAGGTGGCCTTTTTGTTTGAGTCGATTTGCCTTTCCTCTCAGGCACAGCCTCGGTGGGTCCCCATTCCTTCGTTAAGGTCGCTCCGGAAAGTCACAGGCCTACCTGGGGAAAAAGGGAACTTGAAGACGTGCGCGCAGTTGAGAGCACCCACACCACGCCTGCCAAGGAAGAAAAGGAACGACTCCTTGGCTGGATAGCTATTTCGTTCCTAGCCTCAACGTGCATCGAGTCCTTGCGTATCGCATGGCCTTCCTCTACGATCGCGGTGCGAAAGAGGTCCCTATGGCCGCTCAGAAACCACCCCGAGAAGGTAGCCTCATTGTTGCGGTCTTGATCGTGCTGGGCCTCCTGTTTGCCGGGCACTGGATCGTCACCTATGTAAAGAATTCCAACCCCTGGGCTCTCATACCCTGGTACGGTGGTATTGCGGCCCTCATCATCCTGTTCGGTCTGTTCACAAACCTCCGCCGCGGCTAAGGCAGCGGATAATTTGGGTGCGGACACAGAGACAAAATTCACTTCCTGTCTTTGTAGACGGTCGGGCCGGTTCGGAACAATCAGAGGAACACGCAAGATCATGCGGCTTTGCTCATTCTTGGTCCATGGGTGGTGAGGCCTGAGGCTGCGAAGAGAGTGGATGCGAGGGGTCTGGGACGCAAGAGATACCGAACGCCGAGTCGGTGAGACGGCCGGCTAGTGGGCTTCGCCACCGCCAAAGACAATCCTTAGAGCGGGTTGAATATGAATTTTACGAACCAGACGTTCAACGCCGAACATATCGTCAAGAATGACAAACACATCGCAAAAAAGGTGTGTCCCGTGCCGCTGACTATCGACAAAGAAATCGCGCGGCTCAAGCTGGCCGGCATGAGCATCGCGATCGATACATTGACGGGGGAGCAGAAGAAGTATTTGGCATCCTGGGAAATGGGCACATAACAGGATACTGGAAATGTCCTCCGGCGTTGTGCTCAATCGCCCGTCTCTCTGCAACGTACCGCAAGGGTACGCTTCGGTCGCCGAGCTCCCTGCGGCCTAGCCCGGATGCCATTTTGAGCATCCTGATTCGGGCGGTGCTCGCTGAGGTCAAGAGCGCGTCTCGGCTCACTCGGGTGGGTGAGATAGCGCGCGCAGTTGAGAGCACCCGCACTACACAAGCAGAAAGAGAAACGATGATGGAAAGGCTGCCTGTAAAGGTGGCCTTTTTGTTTTGAGTCTGTTTCCCCCTTCCCACCAGGCAAAGAGTCGGCCGATCTGGAATCCTGCAACTCAAGACCGGAGGCGATTGCAATCTCGCGGAGGAATGGTAGAGTGAAAGAAGAGGTTTTTGTGTGAAACCTACTACATCCTCCGAGCCGCTCTCGCTTTCCGATTTTGGAATCTCCCCTGAATGGGGTTTCCTACCGTCTGACCCTTGCGAAACCCTGCCCGATTGTCCCACACTGAATCATCTGGGCCGTGAAATGCCGAAGCTCTTGAGCGCACGCCAAGTCCGGCGATTTATTGATGAGCAGCCGTCGTTGCTCCCAACCATTCCATCGAGTTGGCATGAGGATGAGTACCGAGCTGCGATGCGGATCCTTTCATTCGCCGGCCATGCCTATGTCTGGGAGACGCCGGGGCAGCCGGCTGCTAAGCTCCCCTCGCAACTCGCACGGCCATGGTATGAGATTGCCAAAAAGCTCGGTCGTCCGCCGGTCCTGTCCTATGCTTCCTACGCGTTAGACAACTGGCGCCGACTTGATCGGACGAAACCGATTCAGCTCGACAACATCGTGCTGCTGCAGAATTTTCTCGGTGGGTTGGACGAGGAGTGGTTCGTTGTCGTCCATATCCAGATCGAACAACTGGCTGGGCCTGGCCTGGAGGGGCTGGTACGGGCCATTAACGAAGCCGCACAAGGGAAGGACGATGGGGTATTGTTGGGTTTACAGGCTCTGGCGTCCGCGCAAACCGCCATGCGGGACACGTTGCTTCGCATGAGAGAGCGATGCGACCCCTATGTGTATTACACCCGCGTGAGGCCCTACATCCACGGCTGGAAGAATAATCCGTCCCTGCCAGACGGTCTTATCTATGAC
>JARFPM010000023.1 GCA_030444405.1 Nitrospira sp. | reverse complement strand
CGCACTCCGCCGAGCTGCCAAGGCGGCTCGGAAAACTGCCAAGATATATGGGACGCCGATCTATGTGTGGGAAAACGGCAAGGTGGTGGCAAAGAAACCCTGAACTTCTCTGCCTATTACCCACAAGATCTTCATCGCCTCGCTCTGCCTTCAATTTCGCCATGAACACCTCCATCAATGAGGGGCAGTATGCCCCAAATGTGTGTCTAAGGAAATCGTGGGCCGGAGGACTTGGATACACTGGTCGGTCTAATCAATAGTTGCTAGATGTAAGATACGCAAAGAGGATAGGTTATGAAACTATGCGCTCAATTGCTCACAATCGCATCTATTGTTACCAATGTGTCCAGAAATTACCGGCATTCCAAGGGAACGAGGGGACAAAGGCAAGGTTGAAATGGCAGCAAAGGCGAAATTATCTGCACAATTGTGCGGCGCGGGATGGACCCTGTCCGACGATCGTGAACATACCGAAGCTAGTTTCTTGTGCGTACCTGTAAAACCAAAAGTACAATGTCCACCGAATGCGCAGTTGCTTGAAACAGACTGTTCAATAGGCTGCATACCTAGGCCAAAGTAGATAAGCACCCGTGCCTGGCCACCAACCGTTTGTAGTGGTCCACTGAAATCAAGCTGCCTGATGTGATTGTTGCGCACTGTACCAGTGCAAGCTTGATTTGGTGGGCCGTGTAGTCAGATAGAAAGTACCTGATGTCTTTTGTATCGACGTCCATCACGAGCTGGTCAGTGATGGCTGATGCTGGTGGTATGGGAGGTTGTCACGCGAGCCGAGGGAAGCATGATCAAGAGTTTCGTTGCTGCATGCGTTTGATCGAGCAGTAGAGCGCATACCCTTGGGCCACCATCCCGGTCACGAGTAACCCCAGTGCGGTCTGCAGCCAATGTGAGGCAGGATGATCGAGTCCGTACATTCCGAGGACGAACCCGAGGGCAATGGTGATGATTCCGACGGATCGCGCGATGACACCCCTAAGCCACCAATTATCTGTTGACGGGGTTCTGAGAGGCATTAGTTTTTCAGTCTACATCCACGCAGACAGAGAGTTCAATTGCACCTAGTGGACAGCCCTGTCCGGATCATTACCCCGGACGGTAGTGGGGTCGACGATCCGGAAGCGGACTTCATCGACATAGGAGTAGGCGGAGGTCTGTTCTCCAGCAAAGAGGCCGCAACGGTAGTACCCGGACGCCCATCCGGATTTCGGAGGGGTGAGGAGAAAATAGCCGGATCGATCGTTCGTAGCAGTCATGACGCGATCTTGTACCGCCATCTGTGGGTCTTCAGTCATGTCAGATGTTTCCGGTCCACATCGTGCGGTCAGCGGCACGGCATCGAACGAATCGGACACCAGCTTAAAGACCAAGTAGATTTCCGGTTGTGTGGCGGGAAATGTATCGCCCGGATACAACGGGATGAACTCGTGAGCCCCGGTCGGAAAGTCATCCCGCACGACCTTGGTCGCTGGAATCACAAACCGAAACCAGCTGAAATCCGCATCCCGACCCGCGATCGCCGCTCCGGTATCCAGCGTCTTCTGCGGCTTCAGCCTTCCAACAGCCTTCGCATACAGAGATTCTTCTGGCAATTCAGGAGTCGTGTTGCCTGACTCTTTTTCCGCCTTCGCCTCATCCTCCTTGAGCTTCGCCAGCTCAGGAACGTGGGGCCGTACCTTTTCAAGCCAGCGAGCAATCTTCTCTTTGGCCAGGATGCGCGTACCGGCTGGAAGAGGAACATCCTTATTGGCCTGTTCAAATTCGACGGCCGTGTCATAGAGGATCTGAAAGTGAATGAAGGCTTCTTCCCAGCGTTCCAACTCCACGTAACACTGCCCCATCCGATAGGTCGTATCCGCGAAGTCTTCCTCGCTTGGGTTGAGGTTCGACAATTTCCCGAACACAGTGAGCGCATCCTCGCACCGTCCAAGCTGCACGAGAGTCAGTCCCAACTGGTGAGTAGCGATGGGGTCATTGGGATTGAGGGCCAACAACTTACGGTACATCGGTTCGGCCTCTTGATACCGACCAGCCTCGAACAGTTTCCAGGCATCCGAACGAATGGCGGCCCATTCCTTCAGTTGAGATGCGGTGGCATCAGGCGTCAGCGTCGGCGTGAATCGCCGTCCCCGCTCCATGGATTCATACAGTTGTGCCAGCTGGTTCCTCGCCGGAACCTCGACCGGAGAGCCAGGAGCGGCATGGTCCAGCACATAATGAAGGTCGGCATCGGCTCCCTGGTAATCCAATACGTCAAAGCGTGCCCGTGCCAAAGCCAGCCGCCAGCCAAGTAACTCCGGCTTACGTTCCACCGCCCGTTTGTAGGCTTCCAGCGATTCCTCCAAGCGATCGAGCTTTCGCAGTTCTTGCGCCAGCCGCCAGGGAATGAGCGGATTCTTCGCATCAATCCGCGCAATGTTGTACAATTCTGCAATCGCCTCCTCTTCCTGTCCCCACCGGACCAGCAGCCCCCATTTCGCCCAGCGGACATCCAGTGCAGCGGGCTGAGCGGCGAGCACTCGGTCATAGGCTTGAACGGCCTCTTGAGGATTGCGAAACGTAGAAAGGATGTCGCCACGTACTTTGTGGAGAGTGACCGCTTCCGGATGAACGCTCAGACCGTGATCAAGAATCTCCAGCGCCGTCGTGACCGCCCCACGGTCCCAAGCGGCTTTGGCTTGTTCGGCTCCTTGTTCAGCCGGTGGCCTCGGCCCATCATCTGCAGCGGCACAGGGATCAGCCATCAGAACAAGCGTGAGCGATAGCATCACAAGAACGGCTCCGGCACGAGGTCGTCGCCGATCGACAGAGTCTTGCCTATTGGATGGTGCAATCATGTTTCCGTTTCGCACTCCACTGCGCGTGTATCTAACTATACCAAGAAGCAGGAAGAGTATATCAGGCGGGGCTTCAGCCGGACGGCCTCTCACGAATCACGCACTCTGTTTCATTCCCTTTCTTGACCTGCCCTCATCATCCCGCTACTCTGGCTTTAGACGAAACCCCGCAAGAAAGTTCTACTGGAGATGAGGCATGATTCTGGTCACCGGTGGTGCTGGATATATTGGTTCTCACACCTGTGTCGAGTTGCTCCAGGCGGGACAAGAGATTACCGTCTTCGATAATTTCTGCAACAGCCATCCTGAATCGCTAGAACGTGTACAACGGATTACCAGGAAACGGCTCCGCTTCATCCGCGGCGACATCCGCGACCGGGCATCGCTGGCGACGGCACTGCGAGCAAGCGGCGCGCAATCGGTGATTCATTTTGCCGGCCTGAAGGCGGTCGGCGAATCTGTACAGAAGCCCCTCTCCTACTATGACAACAACGTGGTTGGTTCGTTGTGTCTGCTGGAGGCGATGGGTGAATGCGGCGTGAAGCAGTTGGTGTTCAGCTCTTCTGCCACGGTCTATGGCGATCCGCAGCGGCTGCCGCTGACAGAAGATCATCCGCTCTCCGCCACCAATCCCTACGGACAAACGAAACTGACCGTGGAACAGATACTGCGGGATTTGCAGCGAAGCGATACTTCATGGCGAATCGGCATTCTCCGCTACTTCAACCCAGTCGGTGCGCATGCGAGCGGATTGATCGGCGAAGATCCGCAGGGCACGCCGAACAACCTTATGCCCTTTGTGGCACAAGTGGCAGTCGGCCTCCGCCCGCATCTGAACGTGTTCGGGGATGACTACCCAACCCCGGACGGCACCGGTGTGCGCGACTACATCCATGTCGTGGATCTGGCCATAGGACATCTCAAAGCATTGGACGCGCTCGGAGGATCAATACCCCAGGCAGAATGCCTCACGGTCAATCTCGGAACCGGGACCGGGTATAGCGTGCTGGAGATTGTGCGGGCCTTCGAGCAAGCCTGCCGCAAGCGGGTGGCTTACAGGGTCGCGCCTCGTCGGCCCGGCGACGTCGCAGCCTGTTACGCTGATCCCAGCAAGGCGACTGCCCTTCTCGGCTGGCGGGCTGAACGCAGCCTCGCCGACATGTGCGCCGACGCTTGGCGGTGGCAGAACCTCAATCCTCAGGGATACAATCCTCCCCGCCCAGCGACCTAACAGGATGCGGAGAAAGTCCGCCAGCGGCGTTCTCGCATCGCTCAGAAGCTCAACGTACGGCCCAGAGTACGCTTCACCTCTTCGCTCGCTGTGGCCTTGCTGGACGGCCTTTTTGCGCATCCTGTTAAGCCATACCTATGGCGCTCCGCCGTACCGCACGCTCATCGTGCAGCGCGCAAGTGTCATGATACACTGCCCTTCAGATGTTCGACGTCATCCTCTACCAACCGGAAATCCCCCCGAATACCGGCAATATTATCCGCCTCTGCGCCAATACCGGCGTTCGGCTTCACCTCGTGAAACCGCTTGGCTTTTCCATGGATGATAAACAATTAGTGCGGGCCGGGTTGGACTATCATGAATTTGCGACGATCAGCATCTACGACGACTGGGCTGAATGTGGGGAGCGCTTCAAGGATCGCCACTTGTTCGCTGTCTCCACAAGGGGAACTAGACGCTATGACCAGGTCGCCTACACTCGAGACACCGTATTTCTGTTCGGCCCGGAGACACGCGGTCTCCCACCCACACTCCTCGAATCGTTTTCAGAGGACCGGCGCATCCGTGTACCGATGCGACCAGAGAGTCGCAGCCTCAATCTCTCGAACGCCGTCGCAGTAGTGGTCTACGAAGCCTGGCGGCAGATTGGGTTTGAGCAGGGGGTCTGAAGTTCGTTCGTTTCGCAAAGGCAGCTACATGGCCTCGGCATTCTCCCACGCGTTCCTTGCCCTTGCACTCGGCAAGGCTCCCCAACATTCACTGTTCACCTGGCCGGTCTTGTTCCTCGGCATCGCCTGTTCGATTGTCCCAGATCTGGACGTCATCGGCTTTTCCTTCGGGATTCAATACGGTGGTCTGTGGGGTCATCGTGGCATAACCCACTCACTCTTCTTCGCCATCCTCCTGAGTGCCCTTCTCACGGGTGTCTGGTACCGGCAGAAATCAACGGCAGCACAGGTGCGCCTATTCTTCTATCTTTTCCTCTGCACCGCATCTCATGGTGTGCTCGATGCACTGACCGATGGCGGACTCGGTGTGGCCTTCTTCTCC
The DNA here is from genome assembly GCA_030444405.1 of Nitrospira sp. Taxonomy (GTDB): domain Bacteria; phylum Nitrospirota; class Nitrospiria; order Nitrospirales; family Nitrospiraceae; genus Nitrospira_D. Next base: position 50,897 of record JARFPM010000023.1, on the reverse strand, counting down.
CCGTTCGATACGAACCGATATTTTTTCTCGGCTCGCCCGGTTGCCGTATCTCCGATCGGCATCAGCGCATTTTTTAGCGAGGATGCTTTTCGCGTGCTTGCCAGCGAGGTGAAATGGATCTGGCTCCCAACCGTAGCATGGTTCTTCATCATTTGTGGGCTACAACATAGACGATCGACTCAATCTGCTGTGAAGCAAGCACCGGGAGATTGATCAGCACCTTGCGCGCACCTTATCGGCTCACTCATGCAACAGCGTGCAGAGTGACCCGTGGGGAAGTTGGCAGGCTGTTGCACGAATGAGCGGTGTCATGATGATGGGCTGAGTGGGTGTTCACCCAGAGTGCGGCCCCAGGCCGATCGACCATCACCCCATTCATCACCCCCTGGCGCTACCCTATGGCTGTTATCCGAGATATCGACCATACAAGAAGGCAACAAATTGCTTTGCCCCACGCATTCGATTTCTTAGGTTTTCCTCCGTGACTCCAGCCTGTCGCAGCTGTTGTTCAAACCGAATCAATGCATCTTTCAGTTCTTTCCGTAATTCTCTCTCGATCACTCGGTCCAACACGCTTGGCATAGTTTTCCTCCCCGATTGATAAACTAGGCTCCGACGGGTCACGCCTTTGCCTGTACGACATGATTCCCAGGCGGCAGCAGCCCGTAAATTCTATAGGAATCTCAAGATACAAACCAGTTCCTGCACGGGACAAAACCCCTCGATACAATCCGACTGCTGCGCGCAGGTCTACAATCGCCTGACATGAAACAACGTAAGACCTGGCTTGACTCGGGCCTTCGGCAAGATCGTCTTATGCATGAGAACGGTCGGAAGCGATGCAACTGATTCATCCCAATGCACCAGCAACCGCGACCGCTCCTGTGTCACCAACTCTCCTAGTTGAACCGGGCCAACGACAAAAGCATCACCACCGCGCTGTAACATTTGACTCAATCTCATGACGATCATCCTCATAGTCGTCGAAGAATCAAACGAGTCATACGGCAACCACTGATAAATCAGGTCATAGGGTCCGCCGCTTGCCAGGAACTCTTCACACGTACCAGCGGCCACCATTCGGATTCGTTGCAGCCAATCCCATCGTTGCACCTCGGCGCACTGAGTCCAGAGCTGCTGAGCCTGACGCTGTGCATAGGCAAAGTGGCAGACACTCGCTGTGTAGTCGCGTGGCCGGTCAAAGAGAATACAAGTCGAAATGACGGCATCCCCATTGACAATGAGCACACGCTTCGCCTGCGACCGCAGCCTTCCGATTTCGCGGTCCTGCTCGCCGAGATCATCCAAATAATCCGCAACGAAGGGTTGGGCAGCGAGTTCGCTGATCTCTGTGTCGTCTTCGGGAAATACGGGCACCGCCTCAAAGGCTTCGACCGGGGAAACCCTCGGAACTCCTTGCACAAATACCGTGCGCCAATCGACCGGACTGACCGGACATTCGTCGGGCGGCGACGGCCTCACCAGGAGACCCGGATTTAACGGCAAGATGAATTTCGTTTCACGATCTTTCAAAATCAACAGACTCCCTTCGACCCGGAGACTGCGATCCAGTGGGAGCACACGGCGTCCGATCGAACTGACGTATGGAAGGCCTGCCGGATCTTCAGCAAGCGTAGCCTTTTGGACACTCCCGTTTTTCACGGTCAGACAGAACCCTTGGCTCTCGTCAAGATACCGAATGGGGGGATGTTGGGCAGGCAGCCATACAATAAGGTGAGATTTTGAGGGGTCCATGAAAGCTGTTAATGGATCCTCACCACCTAACGGCTGAGGCGTGAAAAAGCCGCTGAACAAGCGAAAGGCTGCTTCGGATGGATACGTAGGAATCCCGCGATACCGTAAGACCCTCGGAGGAGCAGCGTGTCCCTTGTTCTGATCGTCATACAATCCGCGTATCAGCTCGAACACGGCAGAGCCCGTCCCCGGCAACAACGATTTGAACAGTTCGACCACCGGGAGAAAGTCGATCTGGTCCCAATGCATGGCTCCCATGCAGGCCATGAAGCGCATCGTTTCAAATCCCCCGCCATCCAAAACATAGAATGCATCTTTTCGTTGTCGAATCGTCGCCACCCCTTTGGGATCGATAGCAAAATCCTCATCACGATAAAAGCACCGCACCTCCTCGATTGGTACTCCTAACGCCCCGGCAGCCATAGCACGCAGGTCATCCGGAGTAATCCGCCGCCAATCTGGCTTAGCGACAAGATTCAACCTGGTTTCGTTCACAAGCCCGCCGGGCCTAATCCCGATCCATCGCCCCCAATCCAGTCGGACTCGCGCTTGCGTCAGCGAGACCTTCCCCGCAGGGGTCGTCTCCCATTCGCACTCATGCAAGGGATGGCCCACCGGATCCGCTGCCAGAAATCGTCGTCCATCAGGTCGATAGAAGTTGAGATGACCGGTGGGAAGAGTTTCGACGTAACCCCCGACCTCGTCGAAACGCTCAGCGAGTGTACGCGTGGAAGGAAATCGGAGATGGCCGGGAGTGTTCAGGGCAAATGCAATGGCGTCGGAGGACATTCACTCGCGGAGTTGGCCGCTCCCCAAGACAATGAATTTAGAGCAGGTTAGCTCTTCCAACCCCATGGGGCCCCGGGCGTGAATGCGGGAGGTACTGATACCGATTTCGGCACCCAGACCGAACTGATACCCGTCGTTGAGCCGGGTGGAGGCATTCACAAGAACGGCACTGGCATCTACTTCTTTGAGAAACCGCATGGCGCGTCCGTAATCCGACGTCACGATCGCTTCCGTGTGCCGCGATCCATACTGTGCGATGTGTTCCATCGCGTCATCCATGTTCTTCACGATTTTCACGGCAAGAATCAGGTCCAGAAACTCTTTGCCGTAATCTTGTTCGCTTGCCGGCTTGGCCTCAGGAATCAATTGGCAGGTCTTCGGACAACCCCGAATCTCGACCTTGGCCGTGTTGAGGCTTGCCGCAAGCTTGGGCAAGAGAGTCCGCGCCGCCGACTGGTGAACCAGCAGAGTTTCCATTGCGTTGCACGTGGACGGCCGCTGCGCTTTGGCGTTGACACAAATGGCCTCCGCCATCGCCGAATCCGCGTCGGCATCGACATAGATATGGCACACGCCCGCATCATGCTTCACGACCGGAATCGTCGAGTGTTCCGCGATCAGTTTCATCAGGGATTCCCCGCCACGCGGAATGATCAAGTCGATGAACCGATCCTGTTTGAGCAACACCGGCACCACCTCACGATCCGCACGGTCGACGAAGGTGATCGCACCGGGCGGGACACCGGCTTTTGCCGATGCCTCAGACAGAATAGCGGCGATCGTCGTATTGGACTGAATCGCCTCGCTGCCGCCTCGCAACACACATACGTTGCCGGATTTCAGACAGAGGGCGGCTGAATCCGCCGTCACATTGGGACGCGACTCATAAATGATTCCGATCACTCCAATGGGCACACGTACCCGCCCGACTTGCATCCCGTTGGGCCTCATCCACATAGCAGACATGGTCCCAACCGGGTCCGGCAATTTCGCCACTTCACGAATACCGGCAGCCATCTCAACGATCCGGTTCTCGGTCAATTTCAAGCGATCTGCCATCGCCTTCTTTGCGGGCGTCATTCCAAACGCCTTCAAATCTTGCTCATTCGCTGCGAGGAGTTCGTCCGACTTAGCCTCGAGGGCCTCCGCCATGGCAAGGAGTGCTTGATCCTTGGTCGCTGTCGGCAGAGACGCCAATCTCCTAGACGCCTGTTTGGCCTTTGAAACCAGCTCCGAAACATACTTCAAAACAGGCAACGGTTTGGATTCGTCGATCATCCGATCAGAGGTACTTCGGTCTAGGGATTCCATGATTCTTACCAACTGAGCCTTTCGCTTAAGAACAAAGCTCACGATACCGTGCGGCTACGAGACAGGTCAAGATCCCAACAAGAGCGGCGTAATACTCCGGCCCTGATTGTCCAAGATCCGCGCCTAGATACCACCCCGTCCATTGTGAGCGGTTTCCCATGAAGCGCCCGTATGATGAAATTGGACACGACGCAGCCATCGTTGCAAACAATCCACCTGTCCAGATCACATGTGAGGAAGAGGTAGAACTTCCGTAGAAATGCCTTCCAATATCAACGAATATTTCGACTACTAAACTATTGCATCGCTTCCGATGGAATGACGGGTTCCCTAGGAGATTCTGGCGGCAAGGCCGGATTCATTGACGAAGATGAATCAGCTGAATCTATCGCATCATCTTCAGGAATGGACTCGGGAGCCGTCGATTGGCCTCGAAGCACCGGTTCCCTTGGAACTATCGGCTGGTCAAGTATGGCCGGCTGTTCCGGAACCATAGACGGCCTGGTGACTGGCCCCGCTGCCGCAACCACGGACGGATTCGGATATTGGAATACCCAATCGTAGTGAGTCGGCTTTCCTTCAAAATGGCGCACTGCGAGCGGGAAATTACCTTGCTTGATGGGCTTGTGCCTGCTCTTGCTTCGGACTCCCATGATGCCTCCCGTGGGCGCTCGCAGCAATTCCCACTCACCGCGCCCCACCGGATCGAGATAGACCTTCCTGAGAAAGGGCTTGGGCGGCCTCGTGAGTTCGGCGAGCGTTTGCGGGTAGACCTCACCAGGTACAACCCTTCCAGCCTTTGCGCTGGCCGAGTAGAGTGCCAGGGCCGCTTGAATTTCTATCCCCTTGGCCAGCAAATCGGCTTCGAGCTCGCGTTGCACCATCGTCTTCCACTGCCGAGCAGCCACCGTCATAGCAAGCCCCATAAGAGTGATGGCAATCATCACCATGAGATACGAGAACCCTGTTTCTTGCCGCCTCCGCTGCGCTAAGAGGCTCCTCATTATCCATCACTCCTGACCCGATGGTTCTTCCGACGATTCTTCCGACAACGGCACCGTTTGATCCGTATGGGTACCGGTGTTTCGGATGGTCACGCTTTCAGAATTGATCGCCTTCAGAATCAGATGGTCGTCGACATGATCACCAACCTTGAGCATCAGCACCTCATCGTCTTTTCTGAGTATCGCAATATCCCCATTTTTCCGCTGCTCCTCGCCCACGCGAAGAAACCCCAGGTATCGATACGGCTCTATTTCCAACGCATTCTCTTGTTGCTTCAAGGTCTCGGCTGAATCCGAAGGCTGGTTCGCGGAAGATGGGGCATTCCCGGCTGCGAACGTCCCATCGGGACGGGGCAGGGTAAAAATGTTTCGAGGCATTGTGAAGGTCGCCTGGCGTTGAAGACCCGTGGATGAAAGCAAATCGAGGTTTACGTGCAAGCCTGTTCTCCCCTTCTCCGCATATCGCCCCACGGACGCGTGACCAGTGACATTCGTGAGCGGAACACGAACAGGCTCCTGCAGCAGCTGCCATTGCCACACAGCCAGCCCTGCCCACAGAAAGATAAGCGAGGCGGCAAGAATCGTCTTCTTTTTCGCATCCATGGCTACTGCGCTGGTCCCGGCTGGATTGACTCCACGGCGTCGCCACGAAGGTATGTCGCAATCCTAATATTGAACGTCAACAGTGCGTCCTGCGTGCCTCCGGACCGAGTCAGCTCAAGATCCTCGATGAACAGCAACTCTTCCGCCGTCTCGAGACCATAGATGAATCGGCGGAGATCCTCGTATCGCCCGGTCATCGGCCCCTGTAACAACCCTTTGCTCGTATTCGCAACGAGAGTGGGTTCAGTCTTGTAAGACAGCGTCGACAAGGTGACTCGATCACGCTTCGCTTCATCTGAAATCCCCAGCGCTAACGGCGTAAAGTCACGCTCGGCGGGAAGCGCCGCCCATACCCGGCTCAAGTCTTTTTTCGCCTTTCTTGCTTCACGGTGATACATCAACGCCTGTCGGGTCGCAGCCCATTCGTTCTCCAAACGCTCTCGGGTTGCTTGAACGGCTGCCACACCGAGAGCCTGGACGAGGAACAGCATGAGAAGGAGACTCAGAGCGACTCCCGCCCAGGGAAGCAACGGTGCGAAGGGGTGCTGCCAGAGAACGAGTAGGCGATCTTTCATCACTCAAGTTCCTTCTGAACGGTATTGCAATGTGACGTCGAATTCCACCAACCCGTTTGGCCCAACACGATGCTGTCCCAAGATCGGGTCCTTAAATGTCGCGTGATCCTGGAGTCCGACGGTGAAGACAGTGATATCTTCGAGGCTCGTAGCAGTTCCCGTGAGTCGAACCATGGTGCCGGCTTGATCAAGACGAACACTGCTGAGCGCAAGGCGTGAAGGGATCGCTTGTTCCAATTCAGTCAGAAACTTTGTCCAGGAAAATGTTCTCTTTTCAAGCAGCCGATTGGCCAACTCGACCTCGGAAGGCAGTCTCTTCAACGCCTCTTCAGACAAATCAATGCCTTCCTGCCGAGCCTCTGCGATCAAGTCCAAGTCCTGCTGCCGCACTCGATCCAGTTCTCCTTGGATGATCAAAGATTCTTGATGCGTGAGGATCGCTTGCCTGAGGTTCGAACCAATCCCTACCACAAGCAGGACGCAGCTGACGATCAAGAGCAATCGAAGCGGAACGACCACCGGCCGATAACGGCGGCTCAGGTTTATCCGGAACTGATCATCGGCACCGCGCAGTAATGGCATTGACTTGACTAGTGCGTAGAACCTAGCGACTGCAGAACTCATGATCGCCATGCTAGAGGACCCCAGCCATCGCAGCCAACGATGTCATCCCTCGATGGCTCCCTTCGGCCACCCGACCGAGAACTTCGACCGATTCCCAAGTTAGTTGTTCGACAGACAGTCGGAGCTCTGCCTCAATCAGTTCTTGAAAGGCCGAAAGGTCTCCGTCTGCACAAATAATGGCTTCCTTAACGACCGCTGAGGGATGTTGCTGTTGACAGACCTCCAACGACGCGCAGCATTCCTGAAGAATCTTGTTCAGCATATCGCTTTTCGTAAGCGCTTCAGCCGCCTCAGCCCCCAGAAGCTTGCATCGGTAGAACAGTAAACGCCCTTGTTGCCAAATCATCGTCGTCAAGGCTCGATCCAATAAGTTGACCCATAGACAGTCTCGGCTTCGCCAATGAGATCCACTCAAAGCTCTTCTCCAAAGATCAAAAATCCGTAGGCTCGTGATCCCCACTTCTTGGGGGATCAACCCGACAGATTCACAGAGAGATTCATACTGTTTCAGCACCGATTCCTGGGCCGCCACCGTCAGTACAGTATGCGCTGGCCCTTTGCCCCCTGATCGATCATGAAATACTTGGAATAACACCTTCGCACCGCTCAGCGGGAACAGTTGCTCTTGACCAAGCCGCCAGCGGATCAGCGCATCGCGTTCGTCGCGCCTGACAGGGAGCTGCTCAAGGTGCAGAACTGTCGCTCTAACCGCCGTGTCAGGCAGCAACACTGCAATCCGTCGAGGACGATCAGAGAGGATTGCTCCCCTGACAGCACGGTGATCCGAGGCAGAACCCGTCAGGGCACGAATACGATTTGCCAATGCTGAAGGATCGGATAGATTCTCCTCTGTGGGAGAGGGCTTGATCATGCCATCGGAAAGCTGGGACATGACACACTGATGTCGACGCTGTCCGCGCCAATTTCGCTCGGTTTCGGCCCACGCGATCGAGTCGGTTCCGAACTTCAAGCAACGCAGTGGTCGGCTACTGGCCCATTCCCACATCGCATTACCCTTCCTCACTGAATGTCACACGATTGATCTCTCGCAGCGACGTCTCCCCATTCAATACTTTATTTAGCGCCGACTGCCGCAGCGTAATCATTCCATCGGTCACGGCTCGATACCGGATTTCTGACAGCGGTCGCTCGGCATGAATCATTTCTTTGATTTCATCCGTCAAATTAAGGAATTCGGTAATACATTTTCTCCCTCGGTACCCGGTACCATGGCATTGTGGACATCCTTTTCCTTCGTAGAACACCGTATCCTTGTATTGCTCATAGTCCAATCCTGATTCCTCAATAAGGGCCCGCTGTCCTTTGACTGGAGTCCGACATGACGGACAGAGAATTCGGACCAGCCGCTGTGCCAACACGCAGTTGAGAGCGGCCAGAAAATTATAGGCGTCGATCCCCATCGACGCGAACCGCCCAATGACATCGAACACATTGTTCGCATGCACTGTCGTCAACACAAGATGGCCGGTCAGGGCCGATTGGATCGCGATCTGCGCCGTCTCGGGATCTCTAATTTCGCCGACCATAATCTTGTCCGGATCATGACGGAGTATGGACCGAAGGCCGCGAGCAAACGTCACCCCCTTCTTTTCATTGACGGGAATCTGCACCACTCCCGAAAGTTGGTATTCAACGGGATCTTCGATCGTAATCAACTTATCTTCAAGCGTGTTCATCTCCGATATCGCGGCATACAGCGTCGTCGTCTTCCCACTTCCTGTCGGCCCCGTCACCAACACCATGCCGTAGGGACGAGTAATCGCTTTCCGGAATCGCTTCAGATCTTCCGGGTTAAACCCGAGCCGTTCGAGATTCAAGGCCGACACTCCGGTCGCAATCGAGTCCTGGTCCAATATTCGAATCACGACCGACTCGCCGAAGACGCTGGGCAGAATGGAGACACGAAAATCCACGGTCTTTCGATCCAGCCTCATACGGAAACTTCCGTCTTGAGGCACCCGACGCTCGGCAATATCAAGCTCCGACATGACCTTCAAACGAGAGACTAACGGGGCATGTAATCGAATATCCAGCGGCTCCATGGCAGGAATCAGGATGCCGTCGACGCGAAGTTTGACCTTTGTCGCGCGGTCTGCCGCTTCGATGTGGATGTCACTTGCGCGGCGCTGCATCGCACTCAGCAGGATGGTGTCCAGCAGCTTCACGGCAGGACTTTGTTCTTCCCCTGGATGATCGAGAGTTAGAATTTCGTCTCCTCGATCATCTTCTTTCACCAGGATCGACCGATACTCCGCTTCCAGCTCACGAAGCACTTGACTCGATCCTTCACTGCGTTCCAGCGCCGCCAGGATTGCGCTCTTGGAGCTGACGACTCGATCCAGCGGCTTTCCGATTAGGAGCTCCAGTTCGTCGAGTCCGAGCAAATTTTGCGGGTCGGCGACGGCGATCGTCAGTGTTCCGGAACGCTCGGTGATCGGCACAAAGGGAAATCGTTGCATCAACTTGATCGAGATAGTCTCGTAATATCGCGGATCGATCCGAAAATCCGTCAGCGGATCATAGGGAAGACCGTATTGAACGGCTAGTGCATGAGCCAATTGATCCTCCGAGAGGAGCCCTTCGCCGATCAGCTTTTGCCCTAAGGCGGCAGGCACCCCATTCAATCGACACAGAACATCCTCAACCGTGTGCTTTGTGAGCATTCCTTGGACGACCAAGACCTCGGCCAGAGATGGCCTCGTAAGGCTACGTGACATACGCGGGCCCTCTCATGGTTGTATCTTCATCAACCTTGGATCTCATGTCACTCCTAATTCTAGCCGCCGACGGTCCCCGCCATCTGGAATACTGGCAGGTACATCACAATGACGATCCCGCCGACCAACACTCCCATTATGAGCAGCAGAACCGGCTCTATCCACGTGGTGAGCTGCGTAAGCCTCGTATCGAGGTCAGCCTCATAAAACTCCGCGACGTCCCGCAACATCGTATCCAGCGAACCCGTTTCCTCCCCTACCGATAACATTTCGATCGCGAGTCTCGGAAGCACTCTGGGACGATCCAACGCATCAGCCAGCGTCGCCCCCTCGCGAATCTCATTGACGGCCCCGATCATTTCTTGTGAAATCCATCGGTTTGAAACGGCTCCTCTTGCGCCTTGCAAGGCATCAACGAGCGGGGTTCCTCCGGCAAGAATAGTTCCGAGTGTTCGCATCAGCTGGACGGTATTGTGCTTGATTGCAATCTGACCCACGAGTGGGAGTTTCAGCACAAGACGATCGATAGCCAACTGTCCCGCCGAGGTGGCATAATAGGCATGCGTCCCAAGCATGATGCCGATCAAGACGACGACTGCGGGCACTATCCATGACTCAGCATGCAGGACAAAATCGAGCAAGACCTGAGTCGCCCATGGCAAGGTCTTCGCTGACTCTCCATAGACCGATACGAAAGTCGGCATGACATAGGTCAATAGAAAACCGACCACGGCCAGGCCGATAACGATGAGAACGATGGGATAGGAGATCGCCTTCTTCACTTTCTGACGAAGCCCGACCATCAGCTTCAGATACGCAACGTACCTCTGTAGTACCTCTGGAAGATTACCCGATTGCTCCCCTGCCTTTACCGTGGCGACATACAGTTCCGGGAAATAGACGGGGTGTTTAGCTAATGCGTCTGAGGCGGAGGCTCCACCTCGGATGTCTTCCCGCACATCACGCAGTGTCAGCTGAAATCCAGCATGGCCGGCTCGTTCAATGAGAAGATCCCAGATGCGCAAAATGGGTAACCCGGACTTGACCAGAACCAGCAGTTCTTGGTTGAAGACCAAGAACTGCCCCAGCGGAAGCTTGCCCCATGACCACGACGTCTCCGTCTTGACTGATGTGATTCCTCGACGGTGAAGATTGAAAACCAGCAATCCTTGTGACTCTAGTCTGGCACGAACGAACGATTCATTCTCTCCTTCTACATGCCCCTGGATTGTGGACCCATCAGGCCGTGCGACTCGATACGCAAATACTGCCATAGATGTAGACCTTCACGACTTGCCGCTTAGCCCATCGTGCGCCACTACATTCGTTCGTGCTCGAGCTCTTCAGTCGTGGGCTCAGTAAGCCAGAGAGCTTGACCAACTTGAATACGGTCACTAGGAAGCGTGTTAAGAACCATGAGGCGTTTGACAGACGTGTGATATCGGTGTGCCATACTCCACAACGTGTCCCCAGGCATGACCACCACGTGAAAGCGGCGGGGCACAGTTGCCGACTGAGAGACCACCGGTACTTCGCCGACCGAAGATGCTCCCGACACCTGGCTCGCTGGCCCAGGGATAACCCTGGTGCCCTTCTCCACAGCGGCCAACAGGGCATCCTGCTGAGGGGCGACAGTCGCCAACTCCAATTGCTCATCTCTTGGAGAAACCATAGCTGCGGGAGATACATTTCCCTTCACCTGTTTCTCTACTTTCGATACCTGTTTTTGAACCTGCTTCAGTTGATTCTGAAGTGCGGCTTTGGACCGCCCCACCTGTTCCCGTTGGGAACGCGAGCTAGCCAGCTCTTCCCGCTGGAGATCAATCACATGGCGAGCTTCAGTCAACCGACGTTCCGCCTCCCGAATACGCCCTTCGAGCTGCGCCCGGGCGATCTGCACATCGGCCAATTCCTGGCGCCGTGCGTCGACCTCTGCTCTCAGCTCGGCAACCGTTCGCTGGGCATCTCGCAATGAGGTCTTGAGGGTATCCACCGTGAGTTGGAGATCCGACATCTCCGGCTCCATAATAATGGGTTCGAGCGGACTACAGGCCGACAGTCCAAGCAGAAGGATTCCGATGGACGTACCCCCCCATTCCTCCATCACTCGAAACACGTTGTGCCCAGCGCAGAATCTACTCCAAGCCAATCTCGCGCGCCTGTTCACCATTGGTTATATGGAGTCCCGTTAGTCCCAACCAGGTCCGATCCGGAATACACATCAAAGATACCACCCTCTGTCGGTTCAATGATCTGTTGCCAAGAGCTCGGCGAGTTCGTAAAGGGGTCTTTTGGAAGGGCCCGTAGATATCCTGCCGTTACCAGACCATCCAAGGACGGAGGGTACTTCCCCTTGTCCGCACGGTGATGGTCCAACAACTCGCGCAGCGTGAAAAGGTCTTGCCGCAACACCGTCTCCCTAGCTTTAATCAATGAGGACTGATAGGACGGAAAGGCAATGGTGGCCAAAATGCCGACTATGGACACGACGATCATGAGTTCAATCAGTGTAAAGCCCTTTGCATTCCATCCACCCACCTTACCAATCCTGGTACTTGGTACCATCGAGTGCAGACTCCTCGCTTTGCGTCATCACATCATAGACATCTTCACCACACCAACTAGACGGCTTTGGACGGTCCTTGTAACAACGCAACGCCCAATCGGATTTGCCTGTGAGTGGGTCGATCGGCATCACCCGCAAATACCGCCTAACTGTGGTGCCTCGAACCGTCGCCTCTTCTCCCGTCAGCTTGACGCCCAACAGCACATCGAGAGACTTCGGATAGCCGTACGGCCCGGTGACTTCCTGGCACATCAACCTATTCTTCACACAGACCGCTCCAAGCAAGACGTCCCCATCACGATTCCATTCCAGCTTGAACACATCGATCGCGCCACGAATGGTCCGAAGATGTTGACGCAGTTCGATCTCTTGGGCGCGTTTCGTCGACACTTTGCTCAGAGGCATGACGACCGAGGCCAAGATCACAATGATGGTCATGGTGACGAGGATCTCGATGAGTGTTAGCCCGTCCTCCCTCACCGCACTCTCACCACCCCTGTCCCAATTATTCCGGGTGATGCCTGAGCGGCACTACCAGAATCAGTCAGTTCAACGCGAACCGGCGACACCCCGGGCGCCTTTGCGACAAAGACAATGTACGCAGACCGTGGAGCATGCTCGTTCGGACGGGCCAGCCGGAACGCGATACTTCCCACGGCTTTTCCCTGATCTCCAGGAGGAAGGTCCGATGGGCTGACAAGTTCCGCATCACTGAGCCGTTTGAACTGAAGCACCTCCGGGTCATATTCGAACTTAAATATGTTGCGGTCCGATGTGCCGATCCGCCCATCCACGATCGACAACTTGATTTCTCGACCGGCTTGAACGGCCGATTCATCTGGTCGGATGACCAGCACTGGATCGGGGACAGCCAGTTGAGCCAAGGAACGGGCCGGGTTCGTTTCTCCGGCACCTTTCGCCGCACTGCCGTCTGCGACGGGATGATCTCCGTACCCCGTCCCCAACAACGTGGATGCCTTCCGCGCAGGGATCGAATACTTCGGCCCGGTTGCATAGGTAAATTCCGTGCCGGACCAGAACGCTTGGGCACTGAGTGTCGGAGGGGTCATGTTCTGCACAATGTGCGGCGTGATCGTTAAGATCACTTCCGTAGTGACTCGCTCTGTCTTGAACGAGCTGATGAGATTCCCGATCAAAGGGAGGTCGCCGAGCCACGGGATCGTCACTCTGGTTTTCCGATCTTCCTCTTGCAAGAGCCCGCCCAGGACAACGGTTTCCCCGTCCTTGATGCTCAACATCGTCTCAGCAGACCGATTGCCGAATTTGAACTGCGTGATGGGCGGAGAAGCCTGCAGAATGACCCGCTCGCCCAGCCGAATCACTTCGATCTTCATTTTCAATCCGAGCTCGCCCCCCAGCCTGATAGAAGGTTCCACCGTCAGTTTGACGCCGGTATCCCGAAACTCAACCGAGGTCACCGTCGATGTCGTCGGCACGGCGCCCGTCGCGGCTTGACCGGGCAGGACGTTCGTCGTAGACAGGAGGATCGGCTGTTTGTCGCCGATATTGATCTCCGCTTTCTTATTGTTCACGACCCGGATCTTCGGCGCGGCCAGCGTCTTCGCGTCCGTTATCTGTTTGAAGAAATCCAGCTGGACATTCGTCGGGAGCTTGAAGATATAGTTATCCGGTCCTAAGTTGGTCAACTGGCGCAAGGTAAACTGTTGGGCAACGGTCCCGGCAATAAGGCCAGCAAACCCTGGGGGAACCATGGCGTAGGCGACCTCTTTCGGATAGGTCAGTCCATAGGTCTGATTGACGGTCCGATCGACCTCCAGCACTTCAACGTCAAAGAGCACCTCCGCCTCTTGGCGGTCATTGGCCAGGATGATTTTTTCGGCCATCTGGATTTTTTCAGGCTGATCACGGATTACGATCGTGTTCAACTGTTCATTGGCATGCATGTGCTTTGAATCGAGCATGCTTTTCAGGAGCGACAACATGTCCTTGGATTTGGCGTTCGAAAGGTAAAAGGTTCGGATCATCAGATCCTGATACTGCTCTTGCTTCTGCCTGGTGTCGGGGCTGACGATCAGGACGGCTGGAGAGATCTGACGCGAAAATAAACTGTTGCTGTTGAGAATCAGTTGAAGGGCATCCTCCAAAGCCGTGTCCTGAATCGAAATAGAAATAGGGTCGTTCCGAACATCCTTGTCGAAAACCAGCGTAAACCCACCAACCTTTGCCACACCCTCCAATACTTCTTTAATGCCCGCATTCTTGAATTTAAGCGTAACAGGCTGTTTCAGCCGATCACCTCGCGTGAGGGCCTGTTGTTCTTCAGTAAGCCGGCTGATGCTTTCGAGCGGGTCTCGGTACGTGGGGTCGAGCTCCGCGGCCCGCTGAAAGCTGCTCATCGCCTCATCGGTTCGTCCCAGCTGAGCCAGTCGTTCTGCCTCGCGGTACTGAGACCGGGATTCTTTCACGCGAGTGGCTTCTACGAAACCCGCTTGGTAATCGGCGCTGGAGGGTTCGATGGCCAAAGCCCGCTTGAATTCTTCAAGGGCAAGATCGATCTGTTTCTCCTTCAGAAACGTTCGAGCGCGCTCGGCATACGTCGCCGCGGCGCGCTCGCGAGCCAACGCATACTTACCCTGTAGAGAAGGATCGAAAGGATCGTCTTTTAACGCTTGTTTGTAAGCGAGGATGGCCTCTTCCCAACGTTCCGCAGCCAAATGCTGATCTCCGCGCTTGACGTCAGGAGACACCAACAGGGCGCAACCAGACATCCCGAGGATTCCCAGGACCTGGATGATTTCTATCCTTCTGTTATGAAGACAGGCCTTCAGCTGACGAGCCACAATATCTGTTTCCTGCAAACATTCCCTATGGCCTGGAAGCATTGCCCATGCCAGCCATCAATTTTTCTTATACTACGGATCAAGACAGGCTCAAAGGAAAAGCCTAGAAGATGAGAGAGTGACGTCTCCCCCGAAAACACCGACAAGCTAATGGGGTACGACGACAACTCCGGCAGCAGAAAAAGTATGCCCACCTGAGCATGAGTGCGTTAACATCAGGCCGTCCGGACGGTCGAAGAGGCGTTCTCTTCTCTAGCAGAGCTATTGAAAAATCTTTGCCCCGTCAGCAACGCAGATCACTGACAGGCCTCGAACCAATTGGAGAGGGTTGCAGGATGATTCAAGGCTTGGTATCTCACCCGCTCAGCTCCCCGCGCGTCAAGACGCGCGTCTTCCCACAGGCAAGGCTGCAGCGAGCAAAGAAGCAAGACATAGTCTGGGGCTGTATAGTGAGCCTCTGAGCGACGTGAGAAGAAGCTGACTGACCTTTCAACATCCTGCTGATTAAGCACTGCTTAGGGAAGAGGCTCCCGTCATCTGTCAGAACACTCTCCTCAGCCGATACCTACGCTTGCGGGGAGCGTAGAGGCTCTCGTCATTCCTCGCCTGGATCAGAAAATACTTTTGCTGACCTCGTTTGAATAAGCGCTTTCATTCCCCGCGATGTCATAGGCCGTCACGACAAAGAAATACGTCGTGCCTAATTGGAGTCCTGTTGCAATGTAGCTGGTCGTCTTACCTTGGATCGTCGCAATGGGGGCTCCATAGGTTCCCGATGAAGTTGCTCGATACACTCTATATCCCGCTAGATCGCTCTCGGTATTTGCATTCCAAGTCAACGTGACGGATGAACTGGATGGAGGGTTCAGCGTCAAGGTGACATTTACGGTTCTGGTAATGCCGCCACTCGTCACAGTGATGGCGGTTGATTTAGTTCCCTGGGTCGCGGTAGCCGTATTCACGCTTGCTGTGATGGTTCCATTATGAGAGCCGGATGTCGGACTAAGCGATAGCCAGGAGGCACCACTACTTACCGCCCACGTTCCGTTTGAGCTGATGGTGATGGTCTGAGGGGAAGGGTTGGCCGCGCCCTGCGTTGCCGTGTAGGTCACGCTGTTGGGGGACGCCGTCAAGGAGGCGGCTGATACAGTGAGCGTGACGGCAATCGTTCTCGCCACTCCGCCGCTCGTCACGGTGATCGTAGCGTTGTTCGTGCCGACAGCGGCGGCTGACAGGGCAGCGTTGGCTGCGATGGATCCGCTGCCGTTGCCTGACGATGGACTGAGAGTGAGCCAAGTGGCGCTGCTACTGGCTGTCCAATTGCCGTTCGAATTGACCGTCACGGCCTGGCTCGCCGGATTCGCCCCTCCCTGAACCCCCGAGAACACCAACGATGACGGACTAAGCGCAACAGTCGTCGAGGGGGCAGTGATTGTCAGGGACGGCGCAGCAAGTTGTCTCAGTTCCGGCATTTCAGACATGAGCCTGCGCATGAAAGCTGTCGGCGGTCGGGTTTGCATCGGACTAGCCAGCGGTGCAGCCAGCGCTTTGGAAGTTGGAGAAGTAGACCCGAGGAGAGAGGAGCTATCCTTCTCCAGACCGCTCGCCGCTAATGCCGGCTGTATCAATGGAATCACCGGCTCACAAGCGAACAGAAGCGTGCTCATACCGGCCGAGAGGAAAAACAATCGCTTAATCTTCTGGCGCATTGTCGGCATCCTCCATGGAAATACATTGCGACCTGTGGGTCGCACTAGGCTAGGAGGCATGAGCAAGTTAGGTGCCATTTGCGAATAGGAAAAATGGTTTTGACTAGTGGAGGCTCAAACGAAGAGGATTTTTATGGTTTTACTGACAACCGTCCGAAATAGCGCGTTTTGAAGAAGGGTCTCCTGGATGTATAAGGAAAGTTTTCATATTTCCTGGATGTACATATAAAGTAATGCTTTATGTTTTATGCTTATCAATTTTGAAGCAAATCATATTTTGTATCTGGCTCAACGCAGATTCGTGTGGGTCAATTCTGCTCATTTCTTAGGCAGGAAGGCCGTGAGAATCTTGAGCCGCATGTACTCCTCATCCCGATAGCTGTAAACGCGCCGTTGAAGCACGCGAATCTTGTTGTTCAGGCCTTCAATGAAGCCCAGCCTGCCCGACGATACGACCAGAGTTGACCGAACTCCTCCTTGAGGAGATAGGCGGTGGCGAGGCGCTTGTTGGCCCGCAGCGGCTTCCGGAGCGAGCGGCGGGCCTCCAGCGTGAGATTGGCGCGGTGAGAGAGCAGCGTGTAGCGCTGGCCCTTGATGAAGGCCCGGTCCTTCGCGGCGATCCGCTTGTACTCGGCGCGGGGAACTTGACCCATCGCATCGGCCAGATGGCGCAGCACATGGAGCGTATCGAACAGAATCTGAGCCTGAGAGGCATGGGTGCGCACCGAGTTGCGGAAGGCCCTCCACATGTCCATCACGGCCAACCGAATCCGGGCCGTCTTCTTCGGGGCCCATTCTCAACAAGATATTTCACACGTCCGCGGTGACGTACGCAGGCCCGCGAGGCTATCAACCCGTCCTCGAGGTCTAGGCTGAATCGGACCTGATCGTCCACGACGAATTCCCGGATGGCAACGTCCCCGCGGGCTGTGGCAATGTGCGCTTTCTGGAGCGCACCGTCGCGAGCCTGCCACCGGGGGTCACGCAGATCTTCGTCCAAGGCGACAGTGCGTTGTATGAACAGGAGGTGCTCGCCTGTTTTGAGCAGCCAGAGCACGGCATCGGCTACGCCATCAGTTCGGACATGACTCCGCCGTTGCGGGCGAAGATCGGGCGACTGCCGGAGAGCGCTTGGCAGCGAGAGCGGGCCGACCACGGCGCAATCCCCGAGTCGGCCGAGGTGTCTTATGTGCCCGAGGATGGCGACCATCGAAAAGATCGGCCCTGTGTGCGCCGCTATCTGGCGATCCGTATCCGGCCGTGCCAAGGGGAGCGGTTTGCCGACTGCAGCACGGTGAAGCATTTCGCGATCGTGACGAACCGAGAGGGGGATGGCCTGACACTCATTCGCTGGCACCGGGAGAAGGCGGGGACGGTGGAACACACGCATCACGTGCTCAAGAATGAGTTGGCGGCCGCGGCCCTCCCGAGTGGGAAGTTTGGCGTCAACGCCGCCTGGGTCCGGCTCAATGTACTGACCTGCAATCTGCTGAGTGCGTTGAAGCGCGTGGCCTTACCCGGAGAATTGTCGGAGGCACGGCCGAAGCGGTTGGGGTTTCTGGTGTTCAACACCGTGGGCACCGTCATCCAGCATGCCCGATGCACACTGTTACGCCTCACGACGGCCGCGCAGCAGGCTCTCGTGGCTCTGGCCCGAAGCCACATCCTAGCGCTCAGCCCACGATCGTGCCTGACCGCCTGTGGCGCGGCCCTCCGGATGGCATCCGCATTGCTTGATGAATCACCCAATGGGTGACTGAGCAACCAAGGCGGAGCCTGATGCCTGAGACACCGTCTGCGAACGTCCGACTGCCGTTCGACATCGATGACCAGATTGATCCGACCCTCCTCACCGCGCATGCCGGGAACAGCGGCAGCGGGGCTTGACGGCGGCCCAGTTGGTCGAGACGCTGATCGCGCTGTGGGTCGCGGGGGGAGAGCGCTGCCAAGACCTGCAGACCTTGCGGGCCGATGCGGCGTTGGCCACCTTACTGGGCGATGAGCTGCCAGCCACCCCGACGATGCGGGACTTTCGGGAGACGTGTCATGTGGAGGATCCTCCATTGTGGCGTGCGGGTGAGAAGGCCGCCATCCCGGAAGAGTCCGCGCCCTTAGCGGGTGCGGGAGCTGCAAACCGGCGCATCCTGGCTGCCGTGCAGCAGCACGCGCCACAGCGAACCGCCACGCTGGACGTGGATGCGACAATCCTGGAAGCCCACAAACACACCGCGCCCGTGACCGACGAGGGCACGCGGGGGTATCAACCGGTCGTGGCCGTCTGGGCTGAGCAGGACCTGCTTGTCCACGATGAATTCCGTGACGGCCAGGTCCCGGCTGGGTGCGGCAATGTGCGGATTCTGGAGCGAGCTGTCGCAAGGCTGCCACCGGGCATCACGCAGACCTTCGTCCGCGGCGACAGCGCCCTGTAGGAACCGGCGGTGCTAGCGTGGTGCGAGGCCCCAGCACGCGGCATCGGCTATGCCATCAGTGCCGATATGAGTCCGCAGCTGCACACCGAGATCGTGATTCGCGAGTGGGCTGAGGTCCCGTATGTGCCGGACGACGGCGATCATCGAAAGGGTCGGCCTTGGGTCCGCCGCTATCTCGCCGTACGGATTCGTCGCCGCCAAGGCGAGCTGTTTGCGGATGGCCGCACGGTGAAACATGTCGCGATTGTGACGAACCGAGAGGGGGATGGCCTGACACGCATTCGCTGGCATCGGGAGAAAGCGGGCACCGTCGAGCATGTCCATCATGTGCTGAAGAATGAATTGGCCGCCGAGGCCCTGCCCAGTGGGAAGTTCGGCGCCAACGCCGCGTGGTTCCGCCTCAACATCCTGACCTCCAATCTGCTCAGCGCGCTGAAGCGCTTGGCTTTACCCGGAGATTTGTCGGACGCTCGGCCGAAGCGGCTCCGGTTTCTGGTGTGCAACACGGTCGGAAAGGTCGTGCAGCATGCCCGTCGGATGCTGTTACGGCTTATGGTTGCCGCCCAGCAGGCCCTCGTGGCCTTTGCACGAAGCACAATCTTGGCGCTGAGCCCGACTTAGCCGGAGATTAGGGTTATCCGCTCAACCTTGACTCTCAAGAATACTGTGGTTAGAATTAGGCCAAGGTTTTTCAAGGGGTTTGCTCGAACGCGGCCAGGATTCGTACTCACTAGTAAGGAGGCAGGATGTTCGAACGATTCACTGACAAAGGTCGAAAGATCATCATCCTCGCGCGCGAGGAGGCCGAGCGGCACCAAAACGACTATCTAGGGACTGAGCATCTCGTCTTGGCCATACTTCGTGAGTCCGACGGCATTGCCCTTATGATTCTGAAAAAGATGGGGCTCTCTACAGAGCAGATCAGGTTGGAAATCGAACGAAATCTGCCTGGTGGAGGGACCACCATGACGTTCGGGGAGATTCCTTTCAGCCCACGCGTGAAGAAGGTCATTGAATACGGAGTCGAAGAAGCTCGCCTTCTGGGCCATAATCACATCGGCAGCGAGCATCTTCTCCTCGGCCTCCTTCGTGAAGAAGAAGGGATAGGGGGAAAAATCCTTCGCAGTTTGGGCGCTAACCTTCTGACTGCACGGCAGTTAACCGTGACATTTCTGCGAAAGTCCGCTCCGCGCGAGCGGGATCGGAAGAGTAATACTCCGGCTCTCGACGAATTCGGCCGTGATTTGACCCAGTTGGCTCAAGAAGGTCAACTGGATCCGGTGATCGGCAGGGCCGATGAAATTGAGCGCGTCCTGCAGATTCTCAGTCGAAGGAGCAAGAATAATCCTGTGCTGATCGGCGAATCCGGTGTCGGGAAAACCGCCATCGTCGAAGGACTTGCTCAACGGATTGTTCAATCTGAAGTTCCCGACAATCTGCTCTCTCGTCGGGTCATCGCCTTGGATCTGGGATCTCTAGTCGCCGGTACCAAATACCGCGGGCAGTTCGAAGAGCGTCTCAAGGTCGTGATGAAGGAGATTGTCCAAGCCGGCAATATCATCATTTTCATCGATGAGCTCCATACGCTGGTTGGAGCAGGAGCTGCAGAGGGATCCATCGACGCCTCCAATATGTTGAAGCCGGCCTTGTCGCGCGGTGAGATCCAATGCATTGGGGCCACGACGTTGGATGAGTACCGAAAGCATATTGAAAAAGACGGTGCGTTGAAACGGCGTTTCCAGCCGATCCACGTTCAGCCGCCCAATCTCGACGAAACTGTCCGCATCATTCAAGGGCTTCGGGACCGATACGAAGAACATCACGGAGTGGAAATCACGGAAGACGCCATTGTTGAGGCCGTGAAGTTGTCCGATCGGTACATCACCGATCGGTTCCTCCCGGACAAGGCGATCGATCTGATCGACGAAACCGGGTCACGGGCGAAGCTCCAGACCTATGCGCTCCCCTCTGAATTGAAAGCGATGGAGCAAGAGCTGAAGAAGGTTTCGCGAGAGAAGGAACTTTCAATATCCATGCAGAATTTCGAGGAGGCCGTACGGCATCGTGAGGAAGAAGAGCGGCTGCGCAAGCTGCTCGACGAATCCAAGCGAGAATGGAAAAAGAGTCAGGAAAAGAACAAGCCCGTGATCGGTAAAGAGGATGTCGCCTACGTCGTCTCAAAAATGACCGGTATTCCTCTCTTTAAGCTGGAGGAAGAAGAGTCCAACAAGCTCTTGCGTATGGAAGAGTTTCTCCATAAACGAGTGGTCGGTCAAAATGAGGCGATCTCCGCGGTCGCCCGTGCCATCCGCCGCTCTCGTGCCGGCTTGAAGGAAGCTCGGAAACCGATCGGCTCGTTTATCTTCTTAGGGCCGACCGGCGTGGGCAAGACAGAACTGGCCAGGACATTGGCTGAGTTTCTGTTCAACAGTGAAGATGCGCTGATTCGTGTCGATATGTCCGAATACCAGGAGAAGTTTACGAGTTCTCGGCTCTTTGGAGCCCCTCCTGGTTATGTAGGATATGAAGAAGGTGGTCAGTTGACCGAGAAGGTCCGCCGTCGGCCTTATTCCGTCGTGTTGTTCGATGAAATCGAGAAGGCACATCCGGATGTGTTCAATGTCCTGCTCCAGGTGTTGGACGACGGAGTGTTGACTGATAGTCTCGGA
The DNA here is from genome assembly GCA_030444405.1 of Nitrospira sp. GTDB lineage: Bacteria > Nitrospirota > Nitrospiria > Nitrospirales > Nitrospiraceae > Nitrospira_D. The sequence goes on along the minus strand of JARFPM010000023.1, from coordinate 29,303 downwards.
CGAAAGGTTGATTTCAAGAATACGGTCGTCATTATGACGTCCAATATCGGGACGAAAATGATTCAGAAGGGTGTTTCCCTCGGTTTCCAGAGTACGGAAGGCGAAGCCGCGCGTCGGAAGAAGGAGGAAGTACTCGGAGAGCTTCGGAAATCGTTTAGTCCGGAGTTCCTGAACCGGATCGATGAAATCGTGATTTTCCATCAACTGGACAAAGAGCAGCTCTATAGCATCTTGGATATTCTGCTCCGTGAGTTGAATCTCCGTCTATTGGATAAAGGGATTGAGATTGATGTCGACGACGAAGTCAAACAGTGGCTCATCAAAGAAGGCTATGAGCCTTTGTACGGAGCGAGGCCGATGCGGCGGGCTATTCAGCGTGCCATCGGAGACCCGCTCTCCGATGAGCTCATCAGGGGACGTTTTAAAGATAGCCGCAAGGTGAAGGTGGTTCTGCGGGACGGAGCTCCGACCTTCATCGAGCAGGAGGCGATGGCCGGAGTATAGTGCCCTTTGTGATCCTTAAGGTCCCCATACAATTCCTAGCGGCCCCTGTGGCTGATTGCTGCAGGGGCCGTCTTATTATTCAATACCATCTGGCCCGCTCGTAACGAGATGTGTTCCTACCCCAATCGGTCCGAATTTCCACCTGGGGCTCAATGGTTTCCGGGCCCGGTCCTTGGAATCGAGTCTTCATGCGATGAAACGGCTGCAGCCGTACTTAGTCGGGACGGAGAGGTGCTTTCCAACGTAGTGTCTTCACAAGTGACCGTCCATGAAAAGTTCGGTGGCGTCGTTCCGGAATTAGCCGCACGAGCTCACCTTGGGAAGATCGATTTAGTGGTCCGAGAAGCCTTGGCGACTGCCCAAGTCGCGAAACATACTCTCGGTGCCGTGGCCGTCACCCAAGGACCAGGATTGGCTGGGGCGCTTTTGGTGGGAGTTAATTACGCCAAAGCCTTGAGCTACGGCTTGGGCGTTCCGATCATCGGGGTCAATCACCTGCAGGGCCACATCGCTTCCGCATGGCTCGCCGATCCCATGTTCCCGCCGTCCTGCATTGTGCTGGTTGTATCGGGTGGCCACACCCATCTCTATCGCCATGAAGTCGGTGGTCGGTGTATCTTACTGGGACGTACTCGCGACGACGCCGCCGGTGAGGCGTTCGACAAGGGAGCCCAGATGCTGGGATTGGGGTATCCAGGTGGACCAGCCGTTGATCGAATCGCACGTTCGGGTGATTCACAGGTCATTCGATTTCCTCGATTCCACCGGGCACAGAACAGTCTTGAGTTCAGCTTCAGTGGCCTCAAGACGGCGTTGTTGTATAGGTTACGAGAAATGGATGGTCCTCTACAATCTCATCAAACTGCCGACTTAGCGGCCTGCTACCAAGAGGCTATTGTGCAGGTCTTGGCCGCAAAGGCCTTCGCTGCCCTCAAGCAGTCGAGCTTGACTGCACTCGCTGTCGTAGGAGGGGTCTCAGCAAATTCACGGTTGAGAGCCATACTGAGCGAACGCGCGGCACGTGAAGGCATTCGCCTATCGCTGCCGCCTATCGACTATTGTACCGACAACGCTGCCATGATTGCCTCAGCGGGGCGCCGGTTGCTGATGAACGGAGAACGACCACATTCCGATCTCGATATCAGCCCAGCTGAGAGATTCGTGGCGATTCATGAAGAGAATTGAGCAAGTATCGGTTTCTCTAAGGGATAAGGAGAAAGGCAATTCCTGACATCCGAGGTCAGATCACAGGACTACGCGCCAGCCAAGTTGCGTCGGTTGAACGACTCTACCGACGTCGTGTGCCACCCGACAAGGTCATTACTCCGGAGCTGGCGAAGACAATGGCCCAGCTGACCATTGAGCTCCGTCGCCCGATCGGCGTACTCTTGACCAGGCGAGGACAAGTTCAGGAAGTGATTGTGGGAACGGATTTGACGTTGTCTTCAACAACGTTGACCTTGTTCCGTGCGGGTGCACGATCGCTCCGTGGTTTGAGGTTCATTCGCACACAGCTGCACGATCAGCCTCTAAATCAAGAGGTGCTCACCGACCTCGCCTTCTTGCGACTTGATCTTATCGGCCTCCTTTCCATCACCGAGGATGGCCGTCTAGGCAATCTGTACTTAGCTCATCTGCTGGCTCCCAATTCGACTGGTCAATTGTTCAAAGTGCTCAAGGCTGTCCCTTTCCACCATCTGACAATGATGTTCGACCAGTTCATTGAAGAGCTCGATGCAGACCTTCAGCAGGCTCGAGCGCACTATGCGGTTGAGAGCGGTAAGGAATCGGCGATACTTGTCAGTGCCTCTGTCAAAAGTCGGTCTGAGCAGGAAGAGCGTTTAGCCGAATTGGCGGAACTGGCGAACTCCGCCGCCGTCACAGTGGTCGACCGTGTGGTACAACGAACGCCGGACGGGCATCAGCGGTATCTCTTAGGAAGTGGCAAGATGAAGGATGTTCTGATTCAGGCGCTCCATCGTGGTGCCGAGATGGTGATTTTTGATCAAACGTTGTCGCCGGCTCAACTGCGGGCAATTTCAGAGATGACTGATATTAAGGTGATTGACCGGACGCAACTGATCCTGGACATCTTTGCTCGCCGAGCCCACAGTCGTGAAGGTAAAGTGCAGGTGGAGCTAGCGCAGTTACGGTACCTGCTTCCACGATTGTCTGGAAAAGGTGCCCAACTCTCGCGCCTGGGTGGCGGGATCGGTACTCGAGGACCGGGCGAAACCAAACTGGAAACTGATCGTCGCCGCGTGCGCGACCGCATTACGCATTTAGAACGGGAACTGACCCAGTTTGGACGCCAGCAGGACCAACGTCGATCCAGACGAGGTCGGCACGGCCTTCCCATCGTTTCTCTCGTGGGCTATACAAACGCCGGTAAGTCGACATTGCTCAACGTGTTGACGAACAGTCAGGTGTCAGCTCAAAACCGATTGTTCGAAACCCTGGACACGACGAGCCGACGCCTGCGGTTCCCGGAGGATCGCGAAGTCATCATCACCGACACTGTAGGATTTATTCGGGATCTTCCGCAAGAACTGGTCGGCGCCTTTCGGACAACGCTCGAAGAACTACGGGAGGCCGATCTCCTGCTGCATCTTGTCGACGGCAGCGCCGCAGACATCGACATTCAGATAACGGCTGTCGTCGCCATTCTTGAGGACCTGCATTTGAATGCGATACCGAGATTGCTCGTGTTTAATAAGTGTGACCAGATTTCTCCATCGCGCGTCGAGTTGCTCTGCCGACGTTACGGAGCCATCGGCATTTCGGCGCTCCAGCCGATCACACTTCGCCCTCTCCTCGCTCGACTGGAAGCCCACGTGAGAGCTCTGCCCACCGGTGAGCATCAGACCGTCCGCGCGCCGCTGCAGGACGACGCGCTGGTGCTTGCATCTCGTCGGTAAGCTCTGCACAATCGGGCCGCCATGAAGAAAGCCGAACGCATGAGAGTACAGTCGGCTCTCGACCGTCCAGCGCAGATCGCCACGAGGCTCCGTCACGCCATGCCGGTGGCGCGAGTGGAATTAGCGCATCGTTCTCCGTGGGAGCTTCTGGTCGCCACAATTCTATCGGCACAGTGCACGGACCAGCGTGTGAATCAGGTGACGCCGAGCCTATTCAAGCAATATCCAACACCGCAAGTCATGGCAAAGGCGATGCCGACCAATCTGGAGGCATTGATCAGATCAACCGGCTTTTATAAGAGCAAGGCGAAAAACTTGATCGGCTGTGCTCAGGTCATTACCGCGCGGTTCAAGGGGCAAGTCCCCGACAGAATGGAAGAACTCACATCGCTACCTGGTGTCGGGCGAAAAACAGCCAATGTACTTCTTGGAGCCGTATTTGGAAAACCAGCTGTTGTGGTTGATACACATGTAAGGCGGGTGGCTAACCGACTGGCCCTGACCCATTCAAGGGATCCCGAGCAAATCGAGTGCGATCTGCAGTCAGCGTATCCGCAAACCCAGTGGACGAATGTGTCTCAACGGTTGCTTCTTCATGGCCGGTATGTGTGCCTTGCACGGAAGCCGCGCTGCCTTGTTTGTCCGACTTACGATGTTTGCGAGTGGGAAGGAAAACTCCGGAAATGATTAAGAGCATGACAGGATTTGGCCGGCGACAGGAGTCATGGTCCGATGGGACGGTCAGCGTTGAAGTACGATCGGTTAACCATCGTTTCCTTGAAACATCCATTCGTCTGCCGAAGTCGATGAGCGGGCTAGAAGAACGCTTCAAGAAGACGATCCAACAACATTGTATGCGTGGAAGAGTCGATCTTACGGTGTTGCTACAGGGCAGTCGAGGAAGCGCTCGCGCGGTGCAACTTGACGTTGAACTAGCGAAACAGTACCATCAAGCTCTTCGTACACTCCAGCGCACACTGAAACTTAAGGGTTCCATTGACATCGGACTGATGGCAGGGTTCCGCGATATCATCGCGCTTTCTGAACAGCCGACCGATGATCCTAAGCTCACAAAAATGGTGGAGAAACTTGGGCTACTCGCGGTGTCGGATATGGCGAAGATGCGGGAGAAAGAGGGGGGCTTGCTTGCACAGGATATCCTGGCTCGACTTGATCAAGTGCGTGAATGCAGAAGCGCAGTATCGTCCCGTGCTCCCCACATTGCGCAGGAAACCTTCGACCGTATGAAGCAGCGCGTGGAGAAGTTGTTGACAGACTCTATCCCAGACCTCCCTCGGCTCAATCAGGAGTTGGCCCTTTATGCCGACCGGTGCGACATTACAGAAGAATTGGTCAGACTAGACACGCATATGATACAGTTTGAGCGTGCGCTCCAAGGCACCGAGCCGGTGGGCAAGACCCTGGATTTTCTTCTTCAGGAAATGGGCCGGGAAGTCAATACCATTGGATCAAAAGCCAACGACGCGGCGATCAGGGCCGACGTGGTGCGAATGAAGGCCGAGCTTGAGCGTATGCGCGAACAGATACAGAATGTCGAATGAGCACTGCGATTACCACAAGTAACCGCCCTCCAGGTGTTACGGAGAATCAGCAAGTTCCTCAACGTCGGGGAATCCTGTACATCATTTCAGCCCCTTCAGGAGCAGGGAAGACGACCTTGTGCAAACAAGTTGTGACGTCGGTCTCCGGGCTGTGGCATTCGGTGTCCTTCACGACAAGAAAACCGCGCCCAGGAGAAGAACACGGACGTGAGTACTTCTTTATCGAAGAGAACGTATTTCACGAGATGGTTGCGAGAAATGAGTTTTTGGAGTACGCCCACGTGTATTCCCACTGGTACGGAACACCGAGGAAGCCTTTAATGGATATGATGGAGCAGGGCATCGATGTTTTGCTGGAGATCGATGTCCAAGGTGCGCTCCAGATTAAAAAGAAATTTGGCGATGCCGTCTATATCTTCATTCTCCCTCCCTCGATGGACATTCTGCGTGCTCGACTCCAAAGCCGGGGATCAGACTCTCAGGAAGAGATTGTCCGCCGATTGCAAAAGGTGAAAGAAGAGGTCTGGTGTTTCAGGGAGTATTATTACATTGTTCGCAACGATGATTTGACGCAATCTCTCCGTGAACTGCAAAGCATTTTTCTTGCGGAACGCCTGAAGACCCAGCGGATGGACATGCATTGGCTTGAGCAAAGCTTTATTCTTGAGAAAGATGCAAAATTGGCGGAAAGGGAAACGACGTCCACTTTATAGCAAGGGAGCAAGATCAATTATGATCGACATGCTGAGTTTGTTGCCGCAATACACGTCAAACGAATTTGATTCCCGTCATCGATTGGTGATCGTCGCCTCACAGCGGGCGAAGCACTTGACTCAAGGTGCTAAACCAGCCGGGTTCTCTCGCTTCACAAAAGAAACCACCATCGCACTTGACGAGGTGCTGAGAGGTCATGTCAAGTATTTGACCGGCAAGGAGGCCCGCGATGCGATGAAGGAAGCTAAACGAGGAAAAGAGGGTGAAACCGAGCGGATAGCAATGATGACCGGAGAGGACGCCCGCGAAATCAAGAAGGAGCTTAGTGTGTACGTCGATGATACGGTACAGCCGACGGTGGCCTCGGCTGAGGAGTAACCATTGGAAGAAGCACAATCGCCGCCACATCTGTGGGGCAAGCGTCTTGCCCTTGGAGTAACCGGCAGCATCGCCGCGTACAAAGCGGTCGGCTTGCTTCGAGCTCTTGCGCGTGAAGGTGCCACAGTGTCGGTGGTCATGACTCAGGCTGCCACCAAATTTGTGACATCCCTCACGTTTGAAGTCCTCTCCGGAAGGCGGGTAGCGACGGACATTTTTGAATCTCACGAGGAGATGGCTCATCTTGTTCTCCCAGAACAAGCCCATGCGATTATCGTGGCGCCGGCTACGGCAAATTTTCTGGCAAAGGCGGCGCTTGGTCTAGCAGATGATCTGTTGAGCACGATGCTGTTGAATGCTCGGTGCCCCGTGATTGTCGCTCCTGCCATGGACGGGGATATGTGGACACATCCCACGGTCGTTCAACATGTTCAGCTGCTCCGCGCCCGTGGTGTCGTCGTGCTTGATCCTGAAGTGGGTCCGCTGGCATCAGGACAAGTTGCACAAGGGAGGCTCCCAGCTGAGTCAAGAATCTTGGATGCCATACATGCGGCGCTGATCCCACAGCGGGATTGGCGAGGGCAGCGGGTGCTGGTATCCGCGGGCCCGACTCAAGAACCCATTGATCCGGTTCGTTTTATTTCCAACCGTTCCTCCGGGAAGATGGGATATGCAATTGCAGAAGCTGCACGGGATCGAGGAGCGGAGGTTATCTTGGTTACAGGGCCTTCCTCCCTGACGCCTCCTCAGGGGATAACTACTGTTTCGGTCAACACAGCGGGCGAGATGAGCGACGCATTGAGTCGGCATTTCCCTTCCGCTACGGTTCTGATCATGGCGGCAGCGGTCGCGGACTTTCGGCCCAAAATGCCGGCTGGGCAGAAACTCAAGAAACAGGGCAAATCTGAACTCGTACTCGAGCTTGAAGCCACTCCGGACATTCTCTCGATGCTGTCCGCGCGTCGGACAACGCAAATTGTGGTCGGTTTCGCGGCGGAAACCGAACAAGTGCTGTCTCATGCGAAAGACAAGTTGAGAGGGAAAGGCTTGGATCTCATCGTTGCTAACGATGTCGCGCAAGGGGGAGGTGGGTTTGGCAGTGACGACAATGCGGTTATCATTCTCTCGGCCACGGGCGAACAGAAGACCTTGGGACTGATGTCCAAGCGCCGTCTGGCCGACGAAATTCTGACTGCCGTGCGCGAACTGTGTCTGATCTCACCTCGTCGTGAGTCCTTGGTGGAGTGAGCAGAGCTATGGCGTCCAGTTCAAAAAAAACGGGTAATGCCGCTGAAATTGATCGGCTGGCCTTGGCCTTTGCTAAAGAGCCGGGGTCCAAGGTGTTTGTCCCTCTGGCAGAAGAATACGGCAAAGCCGGTATGTGGGAAGAGGCCGTTGCTGTTCTTGAGGATGGGCTGAAGATCTATCCAGGTTTTATCACGGCCATGGTTGCCTTAGGTCGTGCATATGAGCAGTTGAACCAAGCAGTCAAGGCCAAGGCCATTCTCGAAGAAGCTATAAAATTGAGCCCTGATAATCTTCGTGCGCATCGAACATTGGCCAAGCTCTACGCGGCTCAAGGGGCCAAAGAAGCGGCCGTCCGGTCGTGCAACGTTATTTTATCCGTTAACCCACACGACCAAGAAGCCTTGTCTCTTCGTGCCGGGCTCGACGTGCCGACGGCTCATGGAGCGGCACAATCGCAAGGACCATTGCATGAGAAACCGGTAAAGAACGCAAGCTTTGACTCGGACCACCTTCGCGGCGAGGGCACGACATCCTCCCTAGGCGATGCAACGCTCGCAACGAAAGATGAAACTAACAGGTTATTGAGTAGCGTGCTCCGTTCAGAAGAAAGACCTGTTCCTACAGCCGGTTCCACGGCCGAAGCCTCTCAGAAACCTCGAGGCATAGTGATCGCACAGCTTGCGCAGTGGCTCAACTCGGTTCAGGCGCGTCGACGAAATCCCCAAGTTTCTTCTCGGCCCCACCCCTGAGCTTCCTTATGACTTCAACGGTTTGACCCTCTGAGAGGGGACTGCTAGAATGCCGCCCTTGGTGGGGTGGGGCAGTTTATAGTGGGAGGTATCGCACGCGACATGCTGCGCATCCTGGTCCTTCACGGTCCTAATCTGAATCTGTTGGGTAATCGCGAAGAATCCATTTATGGGACGGCGACTCTTGAAATGATCGACGCCGCGCTGATAAAGCTGGGTGGTCAACTTGGAGCCGAACTTGTTATTCGTCAGTCGAATCTTGAGGGGGAATTGGTGAACTGGATTCAAGAAGCGCGACGCGGCTATCACGGCATTATCATCAATCCGGCGGCCTATACTCACACCAGCGTCGCGATACGTGATGCCTTGGCCGCCGTAGATTTGCCTACCATCGAGGTCCATCTGTCAAACATCTATCGGCGAGAAGAATTCAGGCGGCATTCATACGTGTCGGGAGTCGCATTGGCACAGATCTCCGGGTTCGGTGCCAGCGGATATTTGTTGGCCTTGCGAGGATTGTGCGAGGAAATATCTGCTACCGGATCGAAGAGTTCTTCTGGAGGGAGTACCTCAGTAAGCGGAGCGAAGACAAGCGCGCACTGGTGACATTACCAGGCCGGTCGCTTTTCCAAAAATAGAAGGGAGTTGTGAGTGATTTCCACGGTTGATTTTCGTAGCGGGGTACGCTTAATGGTCGAAGGCGAGCCTTTTTATATCGTCGAGTTCCAACACGTAAAGCCTGGCAAAGGCGGTGCCTTCGTACGGACGAAGTTGAAAAGCTATCTCTCTGGAAATGTGTTGGACCGAACGTTTCGGTCAGGAGAACGGTTTGAAGAGCCCGATTTGGAAGAGCGCGACATGCAGTTCCTTTACGCATCCGGAGATTCCTATACTCTGATGGATACTGAGACATACGAGCAATTGACGTTTGAGAGAAGTCAGTTGGGAGAGAACGCCGATTTGTTGAAAGAAAATATGATCGTCAAGATCCTCATCTATGAACATCGCCCGATCGCCGTCGAGTTGCCCAACTTTATTGAACTCAAGGTCGTCGATGCGGAGCCCGGTGTGCGTGGGGATACCGCGTCCGGAGGCACCAAGCCGGCGGTGGTGGAAACCGGAGCCACGATTAAAGTTCCGCTCTATCTGGAGGTCGGCACCGTCATTCGGATCGATACTCGCACCAGATCCTACGTGGAGCGTGTTCGGTGAGCCGTCGTCGATCTGTTCCTTCAAAATCCAGGACTCGACGGATTGTCCTGCCGGATGCCGGTGACGAGCCGGTCCATGAGGCATCGCTCACAGGTGGATCCGCTAAACAAATTCAAGAACTCATCGATCTGCTTAGGCAGAATAATTTAACCGAGCTTGAGTTTGAACGACAAGGCATCCGCATCCGCGTCCGTCATGAACTCTTAGCCAGACCTCTCGCGACTTCAGCGCAGGACTCTGTCCCAACCCCGCCTCAACAACCGATGCATTCCGCTTCAGCTGCGACATCAGTATCGGACGCAAGCACAGGTTTTGTGACTGTCACTTCCCCCATCGTCGGCACGTTTTACCGATCTCCTTCACCCGACGCCGATCCATATGTTGAAGAGGGGGAGTCTGTGAAAAAGGGCCAAGTGCTGTGCATCGTCGAAGCGATGAAACTCATGAACGAAATTGAATCGGAAGTGGACGGTCGTCTTGTCAAGATCTTGGTGGAGAGCACAAAGTCAGTGGAATATGGTCAGGCGCTGTTTCTTATCGATCCCAAAGCCGCTTCGTAGGCTATTCTAAAAACTGTCCTCGCCGTCGTATCGGAGCCGAGACGTGTTTAAGAAAGTTCTGGTTGCTAATCGCGGAGAAATCGCGTTGCGAGTGATCCGCGCTTGTAAGGAACTTGGCATCAAGACTGTGGCCATTCATTCTGAAGCGGATGCGCTTGCACTGCACGTTCGAGCGGCGGACGAAAAGGTGTGTGTGGGGCCGGCCGAATCGGCGTTGAGCTACCGAAATATTCCCAATGTCTTGAGTGCCGCAGAGATTACGGGTGTCGACGCTATTCATCCTGGGTACGGATTTCTCTCGGAGAACGCCCATTTTGCTGAAGTCTGCGAGTCAATCGGCATAAAGTTCATTGGACCGAGCTCGGAAAATATCGCCATGATGGGGGATAAGGCGAAGGCACGTGAGATCGTGGCGAAGCGAGGCCTTCCGGTAACACCTGGAAGTCCAGGCGAATTGCGCAGCGAGGAGGATGCGTTGCAGGCGGCGCAGAAGATCGGCTTTCCCGTCATTATTAAAGCTACTGCTGGAGGGGGAGGGCGAGGCATGCGTGTCGTCAACAAGGCCGAAGACCTTGGCCGAGCCTTTCAGGCTGCGCAAGCTGAAGCGAAATCGACCTTCGGCAACGACGGTGTGTACCTCGAGCGGTACTTTCTAGAACCGCGTCATATCGAAGTGCAGATCTTAGCTGATCAACATGGTCGGGTGGTTCATCTCGGGGAACGGGACTGTTCGATTCAAAGACGGCATCAAAAACTCGTCGAAGAAACTCCGTCCCCTGTGGTCGATGACAAATTGCGTCGGGAAATTGGTCGGGTGGCTGTGGAGGCTGTAAAGGCTGCCCATTACCGAAATGTCGGAACCGTCGAATTTCTGCTGGATAAAGACCGCCAGTTTTATTTTATGGAGGTCAATACCCGTATCCAGGTGGAACACCCAATCACCGAAATGGTGACAGGCATTGATTTGATTAAGGAACAGATTCGTCTGGCCGCCGGTCATCCGCTCTCTATTCGGCAACAGGATGTGATCCTCACTGGGCACAGCTTAGAGTGTCGTATTAATGCCGAAGATCCGGAAAAGTTTACGCCGTCTCCAGGAGTGATCACCAAATACAGCCCGCCGGGAGGGTTCGGAGTCCGGGTTGACTCCGCCATGGAGTCAGGCTCGGTGGTCGTTCCTTACTACGATTCGATGATTGCCAAGCTGATCACCCATGGCCGTGATCGACAGGAATCAATGGCTCGCATGAAACGCGCTCTTGGCGAGTTCATCATCGAGGGAATCAAGACCACCATCCCGCTTCACCGTCGGATCCTTGATGATCCTGACTTTCAGAAGGGCCACGTGTCGACGACGTTCTTGGATCGGTTCTTGACAGGATAAGCTCACGAGTCTTCCCTCCCAAGTAACTGTCTTTACAGCGTTCTCTCCACTAGAAAATTTCAGTCCTTGGTATGCGGCTGGACTCATGTTAAGCTGAACAAGGTGTTTTAGAAGGAAAACGATGGTTCGTGCGGGGAGAGAGGTGAATCCCCGGTGGTTTCCTGTGAGAGGGTAGGTATGCGCTTTTTGGATCGAGCGCCTAATGTATGAAACGTATTGGCTTCATCATAAGTATCGCGGCCATCGCAATTGCAGTCGGTGGGTATGTGTTTTTCAACGGGGAGCGCAAAGTGCCCGTCCGGTACCGAACGGCTACGGTTGAGCGTGGGCAGGTGATTTCTATCGTCAGCGCAACTGGGACAATCAATCCCGTTGTGTTGGTCCAGGTAGGTACGCAAGTGTCGGGGATGGTCAAGAGTCTCCATGCGGATTTTAATTCTCGGGTGAAGGCCGGAGATACGGTTGCGGTCATTGACCCCGAACCGGTCAAGGCTCGCCGAGAACAGGCCGCCAGCAATCTAGTGATGGCGCGGTCAAACGTCGCACGATCCAAGGCCGACCTGGCTCAGCGGAAGCGCGAACTCGACCGTGTGCAATCGTTGTTGCCTCAGCAGTTTGTCTCACAAAACGACGTCGATGTCGCACTCACGAATTACCAAAGCGCGGAGGCCCAGCTGCAGGTCGCTGAGGCGCAGGTCAAGCAAGCAGAGGCGGCGTTGAATGTGGCCGAGCTGGAATTGAAATATACGGTGATTCGGTCGCCCGTCGACGGCATCGTGGTGGCACGCAACATAGAAGTCGGTCAGACGGTGGCATCCAGCTTCGCTACGCCGAATCTGTTTATGATTGCCCTCGATCTGACCAAGATGCAGGTCGATACCAACGTGAGCGAGTCGGATATCGGCGGGATGACGGAAGGGAAGGAAGCGGTGTTTACGGTGGATGCCTATCCGGGAGTGTCGTTCTCTGGCAGCATCAAGCAAGTGCGGCTTGCACCCACCAACGTGCAGAATGTCGTTACCTACAATGTAGTGGTTGGCGTGGATAACCAGGATTTGCGGCTAAAGCCTGGCATGACCGCGAATGTATCGATCGTCGTGGCTCAAAGAGATCAAGTCCTCAAGGTCCCTAACGCGGCACTCCGATTTATACCTCCAAAGGGTGAGGGAAATCGCCAGGGAAGCGATGGACAATCTGCAAAAGGAAATGGAGGCCGCCTGGTCAAGATAGATTCTGGAACGATGCTGGCGAGAACTGTCTGGAAACCGACAGAGAGCGGAGAACTCACTGCGATGTCCATCCAAACTGGTATCTCGGATGGGTTTGCCACGGAAATACTATCTGGTGGCCTGGTAGAAGGCGATGTTGTTGTTGTCGGTATCGAAACGCCGTTCGGAGAAAGAAAGGGTAGCGACTTACCGCCAGGGTTCGGGAACCAGCAGCGTCCTCGCTCTCGCTGAGGCATCTGACATGCGTGGAGCGCATTGCTTGAAAGCTGTTCCTTGACGAACGATGCATCGCTCACCTGTATCATTCTGCCCTCATTATTCGCTGTGCACATCACGCATGACGAGATAGGTCCGTGAATCCATTGATTATCTGCGAAGATATTTGGAAGGTCTATCGAGTCGGCGATGTCGAGGTACTGGCGCTGCGGGGGTTGAGTCTTACCATCGAGCAGGGTGAGTTCGTCGCCATCATGGGATCAAGCGGCTCAGGTAAGTCCACGCTGATGAACATTCTCGGTTGCCTGGATCCGCCGACCAGGGGACAATACCGGCTGAACGGCGTCGAAGTCGGATGTTTGCGGCCCGACCAGTTGGCGGAGATCCGGAATCAGCAAATCGGGTTTGTGTTCCAGAGCTTCAACCTCATTCCCCGCACCAGCGCCCTGGAAAATGCCCAGTTGCCGCTGTTCTATCGAGGACTTTCTCTGAAAGAGCAGCGGGCTCTTGCATCCGCCGCGCTTCAACGTGTCGGATTGAGGGGGCGTGAACATCATGCCCCGACACAACTTTCAGGTGGGCAACAGCAACGGGTGGCGATCGCTCGGGCTCTGGTGACCTCTCCCTCCTTGCTGCTGGCTGATGAGCCGACAGGGAATCTTGATACCCAGTCCAGCCGGGAAATCATGGGAATTCTTGAAGGATTGAATCGGGATGGGATTACCGTCATCCTCGTGACGCACGAAATCGATATTGCCGCCTATGCTTCGCGCGAAATTGTCATCAAGGATGGTCAGATCCTGAGCGATCGAGCGACCAAGGGGCGGCCGCATGTGGTGGGAGTGTAAATGCCGGCGTTTGTGTGGCTTACGGTGCTGACGGCGCTGCGAATCCTAGGGCGAAACCGGCTGCGCGCCGGTTTAACCGTGCTGGGGATCGTCATCGGTGTCGGCGCAGTCATCGCCATGGTCAGTATCGGCGAGGGGGCGAAACAGGCCGTGCAGAAACAAATAGCCACAATGGGCACGAACGTCATCTTCATCTGGCCGGGTTCTACTACCGCGGGCGGTGTACGTGGCGCACAAGGTGGTGCTGTTACACTGACCGTCGCAGACGCACTGGACCTGAAGAAGAAGATTCCTCTTCTATCTGATACGGGCTGGTACAATAAATCCTCGACGCAGATCGTGAATGGCAACCGTAATTGGAACTCCTACACCTATGGAGCGTCTCCCAGCGTCCTCACTATCCGAGACTGGGCCTTCAGCAGCGGAGGTCCATTTACCCAGGCTGAATTGGACAACGCAGCCCGCGTGGCGCTTCTCGGACAGACAGTGGTGGAAAACCTCTTTGATCCGGGGGAAGAACCGGTCGGTTCTTTGATTCGTATTAAGAACGTCCCGTTCCGCGTAATCGGAGTCTTATCCCCTAAGGGGCAATCTGCTTCGGGTTCCGATCAGGACGATATTGTGTTTATCCCCTTCAATACCGCTGAGCGAAAGGTTTTTGGAACGCTGTTCCTCGGATCGGTCGTAGCCGTAGTTGCATCCACGGATCGAGTCGAGGACTTGGCCGATGCTGTAGAGCAAATTCGCCAGGTCATGAGATCTCGTCATCATTTACAGGGTGAGCAGCCGGATGATTTCGTGATTCGCACGCAGGTTGATATTGGAAAGGTACAGGAAGGGACGAGTGAGACCTTGACGGTCATGTTGATGGTGATCGCATCCGTCTCGCTGCTTGTCGGTGGGATTGGGATCATGAATATTCTCCTTGTGTCTGTAACCGAACGGACAAGGGAGATCGGGGTGCGCATGGCGGTAGGGGCTAAGCGGCTGCATATTTTGACGCAGTTCTTGATCGAAGCTATGACCCTCAGTGTAATCGGGGGCTGCGTCGGTATCCTGTTTGGGGTTTTTGCAGCCCGCTTAACGACCGTGATTGCCGGATGGCCGACTGTTATTGCGACCCAGACCGTTGCGATCGCATTTGTTTTTTCGGTAGGGGTGGGATTAGTTTTTGGCCTCTATCCAGCCAATAAGGCCGCTCGGCTCAATCCCATCGAAGCGTTGCGCTACGAGTAGAGCTGCAATCGTCCGCGTTGGTTCTTCAAGGATCCATCGTGATGATCGTTTCAATGGCCCGTGTTTGAGGTTCGTCGGCTTGGTGTGCGAGGTCGACGACAAACGGCGTGAGGTACTCGGTACCTCCTGGTTGGTGGGTGATGGTGACGATCGGTTGATGCAGTTTCTCCTGATGAAGCTCCGTGACGACGGCCAACTCCTGCGTGTTCAGTCGAACATGACTATGGACGGGATAGATACCGACTCTCGCGATGAATGACGACAAGATTCGTTGATCGAGCTTGCCTTGCTGAGCTTCTTGGTACAAGCGTTG
Organism: Nitrospira sp.; assembly: GCA_030444405.1. GTDB lineage: Bacteria > Nitrospirota > Nitrospiria > Nitrospirales > Nitrospiraceae > Nitrospira_D. The sequence continues at coordinate 14,232 of JARFPM010000023.1, read as the reverse complement.
AAATGTTGGGTGGGGAGTAAGCGGAGCAGTCCCGCCAAATCCAGTGATCAATTCATCGTATCGATCAACGACCATTAAGATGCGGGTGCGATCAGACGTAAACTCCCCGCGTGCGTCTTTCGGATAGCCGCTGTCATCAAGGTAGACATGATGATTCGCGATGAGATGGAGTATGGAAGCCTCAATCCTCCCTTGTCGTTCCAACATAAGAACCGCGCGATGGGGATGGGTTTCCAATTCATGTCGGTCGGCTTTGGACAAGCCTGGAGCCGCGTAAGCATAGCGGACAACGGCGGGCCGGATCTGCAAGAGCCCGATGTCATGTAAGAGCGCGGCGGTCGCAAGCTCCTGCAATTCCAGGGGGTTGAATTGGAAGGCCTGTCCTAAGACCAGTGACAACGTGCAGGTAGCCAGTGCATGTCTGCTGAGAGTGGAGTCGCCGGCCCGGTTTTGACTCAATGCCATGAAAATAGCGGTGTCGGTAAGAGTTCTCATAGCGATCGTGATTTCTTGGACCGCTTCGGCCGCCTGTTGCGGGTTGACCGTCCCTGTTTTGGTGATGGTCGAAAATACGGATTGGACGGCTTGATCCATCTGTCGCTTGGCAAGCTTCGCCTGGACATATTCTTCGTTCAGCTGGGCCAAAGGCTTCGGCTGCTTAATACTCCAAATAGGTGCGGCGTCGGTTGCAGAATGCGTTGTATCCGATACTTGATGCGGCTGAGAAGCGATTCCCCGATCGAGATCGATGTCGACCATCTTCACCCCTGCGCGCACCAATTTTTCAATCTGCGAAGGATGTTCGATCACAAATGAATGGCGGAGGAAGGGGGAGCGGAACCACGAAAGGTCCAGACGGGCGACGTACATTCCGATCTGAAGCTCACTGACGGAGATACGGGTTGTCGCCATCGGAGGTCCGTCTACTAGTAATCAGGGCTGCAGAAAGAGCTTCCTCAGGTATCGGTACGAACGGAAGATAACTGTAGCTGAGTGAGTGCTGTGGTGAGTAGTCAAGCAGAGTGATGAGGCGGCTGAAGGAACGAGAGGGAGACTTCGATGCGAGGGTCGGCTTTGTCGACCTGTTTGTACAGATGCGTTTCGATGATGCGATTGTCGTTTAAGCCGAGCCCTTCGCAGACTGCATCTTGGGCGATCTTCAGACCGCCATCGAGGTCGCGTCGTAAGGCGGAAGCAAAAAAGAATCGGATAGTGAGCGCGAGCGGGCCAGATTGAAGTTGATCCCGCAAGGAGAATCGAGCAGGAGACTGGGCCAATGCCAGCCATACTTGCCGGCCAACGAATACCTTATACGCACGTCCGGCAGAGGAAAGCAAACGACGTCCATTGACCGTCGCATATTGATGGTTGATGCTGGGAGGCACGGGCAAAGTGACCCTGAATGCATCCGCTGTGACGACTGGGGGATGCGAGGGTGTCCGAAGAGCCGCCTTTGGATTCGAAAGATCGGATTTCGGCGATAGAATTGTACCGTTGATCCGTAATACCTTTTTCGATGTGGATGAGCAGGTTGGATCGCCACGGCGCGACATTGCAGAAAGGCGAAATTTTGATGAACGGAAATTGTGTCGGCGTCGGGCGGATGGCATGGAGCCGAACTAGAGGAGGTTCACGATCTTTGCCATATTCTGTTCAAAGCGATCTTCCGTACGGGCAAGATACCGACGCCATTCGCTTGGATTCCAAATTTCCATTCGGTGATAAAGGCCGACGAGTATGACCTCTTGATCTTCATCGACCGGAACCAGTTTTCGCAAACGACCAGGAATCAGGATCCGCCCGGTCTTATCGATGTCCGATGAGCCGGCCTCGGAAACGACAAAGTGCATGAACAGGCGACTTTGGTCTTCGTCCAGAGACGTCCTGGTCCGTTCAAGGACCTTCTCCCATTCTCTCGTGGAATAGATCAACAAAGACTGTTCCGGACCTTTCAGGAACATCACCGTCTGGCCGTCGGCTTCGATCTGTTCCCGGATTGGTGAGGGGACGATGAATCGCCCTTTCTCATCAACCTTGCAAAGGTATTCACCGGCAAACATTGCGAGATCCTGTGTTTAGGAATTCACGGCGGTTCTGGTTCGGTCGCGGATCCATTGCTCGAGATCCGAACGTACAAATCGCCATTCCTTTCCCAGCTTGAAGGCGGGAATCTGCCGACTCCGAAGATAGCGATAGAGGGTACGTTGAGTGATCTTGAGATACCGACATGTTTCTGTCGCTGTCATGAGTTCGGTCTTCGGGGTCCTGCTCATCACTCCACCTACTACCAGAGCCAATACTCATACCACCCCCAGTACTCCGGCTATTCTAGAGACCGCGATAAGAATGTCAAGTGAAAATATATGACATGACATGTCAGAAACTGTCGCTATGGTCTATTGCGCCTTCATCATCGCCGGGTTGGTCCAACATGGCTTCCACGTCGCTCACGTCTTCGCCCATCTCTTCACCCATTTTCTTCATGAGACGGGCGACACTCCGAGGATCAGACTCATCAAGTCCGCCCAGGTTGGCGGGGTCCGCAAGTGATTCGAGCCTGGACTCTTCCGACGTGGGAACGGCGAATCGTGATAGCAGACGCTCCAACTTCGAGCTGCCGCAGTGCCGACAGACAATCGAACTAGGCTGCCGGGGGTTCATGATCAGGAATGAACTTCGCCTGTGGCATTCCTGACACAGATACTCGTAAATCGGCATGGATGTAATCCTCCAAACATTTCAAAAAGCGTACGGATGTTGAGCCAGGATTCGATCTGGGACGATATCGGGACCCACGGTTCGTCCTAAAGTCAGGGCGAATACGTCGGCAGATCCAGCCTTGCGCAGGGCCTTTGCGCACTCATTCACCGTGGTACCGGTTGTGAAAACGTCGTCGATCAGAAGAATGCGCCTATTGACGATCGCATCGGGGCGTCGGACGGCAAACGCTCGACGGAGGTTTTTTTGACGGCTTTTGCGGGACAAGGTGGTCTGGGCCGGCGTAGGGACGGTTCGGACCAAATTGGTATACACCACGGGAATATCGAGGCTATGCCCGATGTGATCGGCAAGAAGTAGAGACTGGTTGAATTCTCGTTGACGGAGTCTCTCAATGTGCAAGGGCACCGGCATGATCATATCAATCAAATCGAGGGGAGGAAGTCGGGCGATCATGAGGGCGGCAAGTGGAGCCGCCAGTGAAACTTTGCCCTGGTACTTAAAGAGGCGGATTGCCTGCTGGAGGGGAGGCATATAGGGGTACAGAGTCCAGGCTTTTGTATACGACGGCGCACGTTCAGCGCAGGGTTGGCAGACATAGTTTGGGCTGTAGGTCGTGGCGATGGAAGAGGGGAAGGGGCGGTCACAACGGGAGCATCGAGCGTCAGGCATGAGAGAAATTGTGCTCCAGCAGTCAGAGCAAAAATGGGGAATCGGATCATCTGCTAGAAGCGAGCTGCAGCTTGAACAATGAACAGGAAGAAAAAACCTGATCGCACGGCGCAGGAAACCTGGGACCAATTCTGTAACATATGTGGCCATTGACAGCCCGTGATCTTTACCTGTCACACCTTTCTTTATGGCGACGAGCCTGCCAGTGTCAAGGTTGTCGGGTTCAGAATTATTGTGCTATACGAATAAGATGTGACAGGTCCCAGGTGATCAGTCGCCGGAGAGAGCGGGCCGCCGATGGTGACATTGAGACAACTCTCGAAAACCTATTCACGCGGAGACGCCATGGTCGCGGCTTTGCGCGATGTGAATTTAGAGATTAAGCCCGGCGAATTCTGCGCGTTCGTAGGTCCCAGTGGCTGCGGGAAAAGTACCCTTCTGCACCTCGTGGCGGGTTTGGACCTGCCTACCTCGGGAGAGATCGTGTTGGATGGGCGATCCACCCAAAACCTGACCAGCGCTGAATGGACGAAAATCAGGCGTGAAACGATTGGGATCGTCTTCCAAGCCTTCCATTTGGTTCATGGTTTGACGGCGGAGGAGAATATTGCGTTGCCCCTGATGTTGCGCGGGGAAAACGGGCGGGAGATCGCAAAACGGGTAGATGAAATGCTGGACCGGGTGGGGATGAAACACCGTCGCCGACATCGACCAGCCGAATTATCCGGTGGTGAGCAACAAAGAATCGCGATCGCACGGGCGTTGGCACATGGACCTCGTCTCCTCTTGGCCGATGAGCCGACGGGAAATATCGATTCTCATCAAGGGGCGGGTATTATGGCGCTTATTCGTGAGCTTGCGACATCCGGAGGTCAGACCGTACTGCTGGTTACCCACAGTGTGCAGGCGGCGCAAGCCGCCGACTACGTGTGGACCATGCGAGACGGACAGCTGGTTTCACGCACTGAACGTATGACCGAGGTGGTGACTTCGTGATCGACCTCTCCACCACGATCGCCGGCGTGACCTTTCCCAGCTGTTTCATGAATGCGTCGGGAGCCCTCTGTGTCACACGAGACGAACTTGAGGCTCTGGGGAAATCCGGTGCAGGGGCGATCGTTACGAAATCGATGACGATTGAGTCACGTCAAGGCAACCCTACGCCACGGTATTACGGATTTCCCGGAGGGTCGATCAATTCGATGGGACTTCCCAACCTCGGTTATAAAGCCTATGCCGAATTGATCCCTCACCTCAAGCGGTTCGGAAAGCCCATCATAGCCAGCGTGGCCGGACTCGGGGAGGAAGACTTTCCGACCATCGCGGAAGCGATCAACGCAGCCAAGCCGGATCTCATTGAGGTCAATCTGTCTTGCCCGAATATTCCAGGGAAGCCCCAAATCGGCTACGATCCGGAAACTTCCGAGCGGGTCCTGAAGAAAGTTCGCCCCAAGGTATCGGTTCCGATGGGAGTGAAGCTGCCGCCGTATTTCGATCCGGCGCATCACGAGGCCATGGGGAAGGTAGTCGGACGTTGCGGAGTCGACTTTCTCAATATGATCAATTCAGTGGGCAACGGTCTGGTTGTCGATCCGGAACGGGAAACCGTCGTCATTAAACCTAAAGGAGGATTTGGCGGGTTGGGCGGGCGACTGATCAAGCCGGTGGCATTGGCGAACGTCCGCGCCTTCTACAAGTTTTTTGACGGGAAAATGCCGATCATCGGAACCGGAGGAATTATCGAGGGGATCGATGTGTTCGAACATTTTCTCTGCGGGGCTTCGGCGGTTCAGATCGGGACGGTGTTGGTGGAGGAAGGGCTGGATGTGTTCGGCCGACTGGAAGCGGAATTGACCGCGGTCTTGACTAAGAAGGCATACCGGTCGATTCTGGAATGCCGGGGACGGCTCAAGGAGTTGTAAGCCTATTTATTGCCGAAGTTGCGAGGCAACAAGTTTTGTTGCAGGGCCTGACGCAGGAGTTGGGCAACGTTCCGAACATTGAGCCGGCGCATCAAGTTGAAACGATGGACTTCGACCGTCCGGACGCTGATATCCAATGACGCGGCGATTTCACGATTGGTATGGCCCAGCGCGACCAATCGGAGGATCTCACGTTGGCGGGGCGTAATATGCAGAGAAGGTTTGGGACGATGTTCCCTTCGTTGGAGCGGAAGCGCGGCGGTATTTTTGTTTCTTGCCATCTGTACTCCTCTCAGAAGTTCTGGGATCAGTCTAGCAAACGACCGGAAAGGTGTAAACGAAACTACTGATATATGCCGAGCATACGAACACGCAGATGGGGTCTGACAAGCCCTCTTCCGGTTGGAAGTCCCTCTCACGCTAAATGCCTGCCTTTTTAAGGGTGCTCTTCCTTCTTCTCACCTCTCATGTCCGGCAATGGCCGTTACGCACCCTGCTGACGATCATCGGGGTGGCTCTCGGAGTGTCGGCCTCCGTAGCTGTACGGACTGCCAATGTCGATGTGCTGCGGTCCTTTGAACAGGCGGTCATGACGGTGGCCGGACCGACCACCTTGGAAGTGTCGGGAGGGGAGACCGGGTTTGATGAACAAATCATTGCACGGCTACGAACCATCGCCGGGGTGACGTCCGTATCGCCGGTGATTCTACAGACGGCTGTTCGTATGACGGGAGAACAAGTCGACCAAGCTGTACAAGTGGTGGGTCTGGATCTTCTGGCCGAGTTCAATACACGTGGGTTTCGCTTGAGCCAACCGGCGACGGAGAGTCGGCTGATGAGTATGATCCGGCCGGAGGCGGTGTTCTTGGGAGCCAAATTGGCCACTGAGTGGAATCTGTCGGTTGATGACCAGGTCGATCTCCTGATGGGATCCAGGCGTCTTATCTGCCGGGTTGCAGGGATTCTGCGGAATGAGTCGGACCGACCCTCATCGTGGGAACGCATGGCCGTCATGGATATTGCTGCCGCACAAATTGCGTTTGGGATGGTTGGGAAGCTGGATCGAATCGATATCGTGACCGACGAAAAAAAGACCGTCGAAGACGTGGCACAAGGCCTACGGACTGTTCTGCCGCCCCATATGACGGTGGAGCGGCCGGCCAATCGGACGAGACAGGTTGAGCAAATGGTGCGGGCCTTCCGCCTCAATCTGACGGTGTTGAGCTGGGTCGGCCTGTTGGTGGGGATGTTCCTGATTTACAACACGATGGCATTTGCCGTCGCCCAGAGGAGACGGCAAATCGGAATTTATCGAGCCATCGGGATGACTCAGTCTCGGGTAGCGGCTCTGTTCCTGATGGAAGCCGGGTTATTCGGATTCTTGGGGGGAATCGCCGGAAGTGCAGCAGGGGTGGTGCTCGCTCAAGAGCTTGTGGCGCTGCTCAGTCGAACGATTTCGGATCTCTACGCTCCAGTCAGTGCCGGCGAGGGCGGGCTACTCTGGACCGGCCAATTTTGGAGAATCACGCTCGAAGGAATTGTGATTGGGTGCGTCGTGTCCATGCTCGGTGCCGTCGGTCCGAGCCTGGATGCCAGCCGTACGGCAACTGTGCGTGCGTTGGCGCCCGGTGACTATGAAGCGAGCCAGCAGCTACGTGTGGGGATGCTTGCCGTGATGGGGGTGAGCTTGCTCGTTGTCACGGGGCTGTTGAGTCTACCGGGGCCTATAGGTGGGGTTCCTGTCTCGGGCTATGCGGCGACGTTATCGCTGCTGGCAGGGTTAGCCTGTTTGGCCCCGATCTGTGTGACCCGATGGCCTCGCCGCCGCCAATACATGGGACTTGAAGGGGGAATGCACGGAGTCATGAGGGGGATTGCCGTAGAACATGCATCCCGCAGTCCCGGCCGAAACGGAGTCACCGTCTCCGCCTTGATGGTGGGATTGGCGATTATGATCGGCGTGCTGGTCATGGTGCGAAGTTTTCGACATACGGTCGAACTATGGGTCACCGATACCGTCCTGGCCGATCTGGTCGTCGCCCCCTCAATGTGGCTGCGGGGCACGGAGATCGGGGGCGTCGGCCGGAGTCTCCCGCCCACGTGGTTACACGTCCTGTCCTCTATCCCTGAAGTGGCGGCGGTCGACAGCTATCGCGACGTAAGGGTGGAGGTAAACGGCCAACGGGTGGCTGTCGTCTCGCGGGATCTGCGGCTGCATGCCCAATGGAGCCGGTATCTCGTGCGCAAGGGCGATTCTTCGGAACAGCTCATACGGGCGGCCGATACCCGTGGTCTCCTCGTCTCTGAGGTGTTAGCCAATCGGCTCGGCGTGGAGGAGGGATCGACACTTGAAATTCTGACGCCGAGCGGTCCCGCACAATTCCCGATCGTAGCCGTGTTCTATGACTATTCGACGGACGGGGGCAAGCTGCTCATGGATCGGGCACTCTATCAGTCGCTCTGGCACGATGATCTGGTCACGGTCTTCCCCGTGTACTTGAGCGCCGGGGCGAGCCTCGATCCTGTGAGAGAGCGGATCATCGAACAACTGAGCGATGCAGTCGGGGGAGGGCTTCCGCCGCTCGTGATCAGTAACACGGAGTTACGGAAAGAAATTCTCGACATCTTCGATCGCACATTTCTTCTCACCTACGTTCTGGAGGCCATCGCGGTCGTGATTGCCATGCTCGGAATCGTCAACACGCTGGTGACCTCTGTCCTTGAACGGCGCCGGGAATTTGCGACCCTTCGAGCCATCGGCGGTGGTTCTGAACAAATTCAACAGCTCGTTCTATGGGAGGCAGCCTATCTCGGCGTGGTCGGGATCGGCTTGGGTCTCATTGGAGGCGGGTTCCTGTCACTGTTGCTGATCAAGGTGATCAACAAACAATCGTTCGGGTGGACGATCCAGATGATCATTCCGGTCGGGGCACTTGTTCAGGCTGTGGTGCTGGCAGTCATTGCGACCTTGGTGGCTGGCTATTTTCCCGCCCGCTGGGCGGCGCGGCAACCGGTCGTAGACGGGTTACGGGAAGAATAGGGACTGACACCTTGACAGGGCTCATGCCTTGGCGCCGCGTCCGTATTTCTCCAGCAGGCATTGAAGGTCTGCAGGGATCGGCATGGATTTGAAGGGAGGCACGTGTGCGCCACCGGTATTTCCGGACGGTATCCAAATTCGTGAGAAAAGCAGCGCCCCTACGATCCTTGGGATTTGACCGGTGATTTCTAAGACATCTCGGCGTCGCCAGCCAACCTTCAGCATCCACCAATGAGATTTTGCATGTTCAATTGGAAACGATTGTCCCAAAATGTGTGCCCGCTCAAGATGGGGAAAGGCGTGCTGGAAGTTGCCGACACTGTAGTGATTCATCGCCGCCGTCATTTCTGCATCATAGGCCTGTCGGAGAATGGGGTGCATGTGTTTCTTCCAGAGAGGATGTAACCTCTATCACTGTATCGTAGGAAGGGATGAGAAACCAGGATGCCAACGGCATGGCGGCGAGGTGGCAGCACGAGTGAGCTTGGTCTGGATAGGAGATACCGGAAGAGGTGCGTATCCGACCGTGATAATCACGATAAAGCGATAATGAGCGGTTGGTACGAGCAAGCTTGGTATGGTGGCGGTGCCCCGGATTGAACGGGGGACCCGCGGCTTATGAGTCCGCTGCTCTGCCAACTGAGCTACACCGCCACAACGCTACTTTGAAGAAAGCAGATGATAGCCGAAGAGTACGGTCACTGTCCACCGACTGAAGATCGCACAACCAGGCCATGTCTGGATGAAGTTGTTCAAAACCTGGTATGGTCCTCCGGCCGGCACAAAAAGGGAGCGAGATGTCGATCGGAGACAATCGTGCGGTGGTCATCACGGGAGCGTCCACTGGAATTGGAGCGACCTGTGCGCTGCATCTTGATGGATTAGGGTTCGCCGTGTTTGCAGGGGTACGGAAATCGGAAGACGGGGTGGCCCTTCAAAGGGCCAGTTCTGATAGGCTGGTGCCAGTGGAACTCGATGTAACGGATCTCACCACCATTCAGAAATCTCACGCAGTCGTGTTGGAAGCGACGAAAGAGCGCGGAGTATTTGGACTCATTAACAATGCCGGCATAGCAGTGCCTGCACCAATTGAAGCCATACCCATTCCTGACCTCCGGCGGCAACTGGAGGTCAATGTCATCGGACAGGTGGCGGTGACTCAAGCATTTCTTCCGCTGATCCGGAAGGCACGGGGGCGAATCGTCAATATGGGTTCCATTGCAGGGCGTGCGGCGATGCCGCTGATGGGTCCCTATTCAGCATCGAAGTTTGCGCTTGAGGCGATTACGGATGCCTTACGATTAGAGGTGCAGCAATGGGGCATTCATGTCTCGATTGTCGAGCCTGGTGCGATTGCAACGCCAATTTGGGATAAGTCCGCCAGCGATGCTGCAAGACGAGAAGCGGCAATAGAGGATGAGCTTCGAAGGTTGTATGAGCCGACAGTGGCTGCAGTACGACGAGTTGTGGAGCAAGTGGCGACACGCGCGATCTCTCCTGATGCCGTGGCAAAGGTTGTAGAAGACGCCTTGACGGCGCCCGTTCCAAAAACCCGGTATTTGGTTGGAACCGATGCCAAGCTTCGTGCGCTTATGGTGAAACTTCTTCCCGACCGGATCTCTGACAAGTTGTTGACTGCGATCCTCAAATTGCCTCATTGACCGGCTGCGGTTGGTTTAGCCACTCCGATACCAAGGTCGTGCCATGACCCGTCGATCATTGTTGACGGCGAGCGGTGGAAAAGCAACAGCCTGATACAGTACGCTGTTCGATGAAAAACCTGAAGAGACAGGGAGTGGTCAGCCGACAAGATCCGGGTTGAGGCGAGTCAAAGGTTTTACAGAAAGGGCCTTGATCTCATTGTAGACGACCGTGCGGCCGACTTGGCGGAGGCGACTGAAGACACCCTCGACAATCACTTGATCACCTTCGTGGACTTCCAGCTGCCCAAGGCTCACAACTTTCAGAGTGCCGGCTTGGTCCTGAAGTAAGAATCCATAGGCGGGCTGACCCTGACGATTGGTTGCCAACTGCACGTTCATCACCTTTCCTGTGACGACGACGTCTTGATGGTCGTACAGCTCTGGATGTGCCAGAAGTTCTGCAATCTCGATCAGGCCGGCAGCCGCAGCCGGAGCGGCACCACCAAGTGACGCGGAGGGTAGCGGACAGATGGGGAGGAGGAGGAGAAAAAAGACAATCGCCCATGCAAAAAAGGTTCGTTGGATGGCAGGCCGTATTGTCATCGTTCCTGATCAATTATACCGAACTGCCGGTCATTGGCAACCATGAAAGTTTACCACTTGTCGGAGGCCCGACCACTGACATCCTCTCCGATGAAGGTGTGGAGAATGTGCTGCTGCAGTTCCGTCAGTTCGGAGGGGCCGGATTCGTGCTGTGTTGCGAGCGACTCAGGCTCTTTCGAAATCGGCGTCGTGCGTGTGAGGAGTTCTTCATCCAGCGCCTCGTCGCCGGCGTCCAAATCTCTTTGTATGGAGACCAGCCGCTGGAGTCCGAACAATGTTCGGGTCGTTTCACTGTGCATGGCGTTGGAACTGGCTCCATACACGAGAGAATTCCAAAATTTCGTTTCAGCAGCCTCCGGTATTCGAATCAGGGCATAGGTCGCCAGTTTTTCGAGCAAGGCCGACTCAGTCCGCTCGAGACCATCGTAGGTGGCGATCGATCGTTCGATGGGAGTGTGCGAGAGAACCCGCATGGTTTCATTCCAGAGATCAAGGGAGAGTCTGTCCCCCGGTCCTGCCGCAACGCCGGAGCATTTAGTTTGGAGGAGGGTGAGATACTGTGCCAAGAACTTCACCTTGCGGGCCGCCAAGGTACCGGCCGGGATGCCCCAGATATGGCCGATCTCATGATCGTGCAAGGTTGTACGATCCGATGTTTCCCGCTCACGCTGTGCCAGGTCCAGACGTTTCGTGAACCGCTCGGCAAAGCGAAGTTGCGTCTGCATCTCAACGACTAACCGATGCTTCTGATATTCCTCTGCAGGGATCTCATTCTTGTCCCAACGTTCCTCCAGTAGCCGCAACGTCGTCGATGGGACGGTGGAACGAGCTTGCCCTGTGAGCCGTTCCATGGTTTCTGAGGACACTCCACGCGCAGTCAGCAGTGCGGCAGCCCGTGTGGCCAGCGCGCTCGCCATACGAGCCTGATTGTTCAGTGCGACACACTGAAGCCATGTTCGTTCTCGGCGAAGTCGCGCGCGCCGCCGGTATTCATTCCGGCGCTCGATCATCGCCATGATCGATTCCTGTGTCATCGTCGTGACCGGTTTCTTGCCGGACACACATCGAGGGTCCGGTCTGTCCGACACCATGTAGAGGATTTCCTCATGAGTGATGTCCAGGTACTGAATCAGCAGGAGCCGCAGGATGATGCGGCCTTGGATCGACAGGCCGGCGATCACTTCTTCGATCATCTCGGTTGTCAGGGACGATGTCTCCAGTGCTTGTGCCATGGGGTTTTGGTCAGATACTGAAAGTCAAGATTTGGATGGAGCGTGGACTCATTGCTATGTGTCGTGCCGTGTCTTCACCGGCATGCGTTACGCGTTACCGGCATGTTGTTGATGTTGTTCGAGCCGAAGCGCCACATATTCACGAATGTCCTGTATGGTGCCGCTGACGAACATTTCTCGTGGGATTTCTACCCGCACAAGTTGGGAAGGATCAATACCTCGATCTTGGGCGTAGAGTTCATCGATATACAGGCTGACCGAGCCATCGGGAAAGCGCAGGGCGTAGAGAGCGGTGGTGTCAGCCATTGATACCCCAGCGAATACCTTGTAGAGGTAACACAGGCCTCGTCAGACTGTCAAAGCCGCGGAGAAACGCGGCAGGTGTGTTACTCCATGAGTTCATTGCCGATAAAAACAAAGGGTCTTCGGTCGTCACAACCGAAGACCCTAGTATTACTCTGATCCGGAACTCTAGCCGCCGAGGGTGTCGAGGGTTTCTTTGAGGCTGCGGCGGATACAGGTAAAGATCGGGGTGTCCCGCAGGGTGTACCGCGATCCCTCCGTCTCCCGCAGTGCCATCACCAAGTCAAGAAAATCCTCCGGCTTGTCGCTTTCAAACGCCACGACCCATTCCTGATCGTCCAAACCAAACGAATACGTCGTGTTCAGCTTCACGGACGGAAACCGATGCCCAACTTCGATGTGCTCGTCCATCATGCCCTGACGCGCGGCCTTCGTCAGCAGAAACCACTCTCGTGTCTTGAGAAAGGGGTACACAAAAATGTACTTACCTTTTCCCGGCACCACCGTCAGGCGTTTCCCTTCCTGTCCCGCGTGTGAGTGGTGATCGACATAGACGGACCGTTTGGTCAGCGCCAAGTAAGAATAGGGGGTGGAGAGATACTGCCCGAGGCCAGAGGCGAGGATCTTGGCGCCCATGTCCTGGAACAGGTCAAGGTCGTAGCTGATGCGCCACAGCATGAAGTCGCAGTCTCCACGGATGCCGACGGTCGAATAGGGGACGACCATCACCTTGCCGTTGAAGTCTTCCACGGCTCGCAGAAACTCCTGCTTACCCTGGGTGCGTACATCCTCTGGGAGGCGCCGCCAGGCTGGATCGACTTTATAAAAAACAAAGTTTACATACTGGCGCCGAGGCGCCGGTGTGACAGCAGGAGTATCCGGGGTCGACATTCAAAGCTCCTTTAGTAGATTAAAAGAAACACGTCCTCTTTTTTCTTTCGTTTAGCATTTCCCCTTGAGTCTTGTCAACGGGAGAGCCAGGTAGGAGAGTATTCATTGACAGGCCACCAGTGTTCTGTTAGTCGCAGTCCTATGAAGTCCGTTCTGTATGGGTCTGTGGGGTTTGCTGTTGCGTCTCTATTGGGTACTGTGTGTCCCTCCGCTGCGATTGAGGTCGATCCGACTCAGACACAAATCCAGACCGCACTCGACCGGGGGAAGCAAGCGGCAGCCCAGCATCATCCACCCGAGACGTTTTATGCTCGATTCGGAAACGGCGACGATCTGCGTCCCGGTGGGTTTCTTGTCACGAAACTCGGGGGATTGTCGGTCATGGCAACACACATGGCCTTACGGGGGCTTGAACCGAGCGCAGCCGATATTGCACAAGTGACTGAGTCCCCGACGATGCTCTTGAGCGCAGTGATCCTTGGGGAGAGTCCTTCATTTGCTGTAAACAGTTATATGGTGCTCGATCAAGGGGGAAGGGTCGTCACGCCTGCCACGGTGCGGGTCGATGGCGAAGCTAGCCGAAGTTCGGCCTGGCCAAAATCGCCAAAATTTCAGGCTAGAGTCATAGCTATGTTTAGATACAGCGATTTCGATCCACACGTGCAGACGACCATCACGGTATTTCCCGCGAGCGGCGGAGAGGTTCACTTTGCGATTAACTTTGCCGAAATTGAGTAGCGTATCCCCATGACGCCATCGGCCCCCCTATCTACATCTACGGCAGAAACCATCGCGATTGGTTCTGAGCTGCTCGTGGGAGGCCGATCCGACAGCAATTCACTGTTTATCACAGATGTCTTGGCCGCGATCGGCGTCGAAGTCAGGTTCAAGACAATCGTTGGAGACGATCAGTCGGACATTGCCAGAGTCCTGACGACAGCCTCCCGTCGGGCCGGGATTGTCATCCTGACTGGAGGACTGGGTCCCACGATTGACGACTGCACCAGGGAAGCCGTCGCGTCGGTAACCGGCTTCCGACTGGCTCGCCGCAAGGAAGCGTTCGAGAGCATGAGGGCCAGGTTGGCTCAATGGGGGCGAACACCAAATCGCGGACAATTGCGGCAAGCTTTGATCCCGTCACGGGCTACGGTCTTGCCCAACCCTGTCGGGTCCGCGCCAGGTTTCGCGCTGACATGGCGGAACGCGCG
>JARFPM010000092.1 GCA_030444405.1 Nitrospira sp. | reverse complement strand
AACTAACCAATTTATCAGTTCACAGAACCTACAGGAGGAGCGCCCCATGAACTTGCACAAGAAGACGATGGACGATGTGCAGCTTCGTGGCAAGCGCGTCATCATCCGCGCCGATTTCAATGTCCCACTCGATGAATCGTTGCAAATAACTGACGACACCCGCATTCGGTCGACCCTGCCGACGATCAATCGCGCCGTCGATGAAGGTGCCAAAGTCATTCTTTGCTCTCACCTCGGCCGGCCGAAGGGTGTCTTCGACCCCAAATACAGCCTTGCGCCAGTTGCAAAACGTCTGGGACGACTACTCGGGAAAGACGTCATCTTCGCGCCGGACTGTATAGGCCCGGCCGTTGAAAAGCTGGTCGCCAAGATGAAGGACGGAGATGTGCTCTTGCTGGAAAATCTCCGTTTTCATACCGGCGAGGAAAAAAACGACGATGTCTTCGCCAAAGCCCTGGCCTCGTTGGGTGATGTCTTCATCAACGATGCGTTCGGAGCAGCCCATCGGGCCCACGCGTCGACCGTCGGAATCACGAAGTACATTAAAGATGCGGCGGCTGGTGCGCTGCTCAAAAAAGAAATCGAGTACCTTGAAGGTGCCGTCGCCAATCCTGTTCGGCCGTTTGCTGCCGTCCTGGGAGGCGCGAAGGTGTCCGGAAAGATCGGTGTGATCGAAAACCTTGGGAAGAAGGTCGATAAGGTCATCATCGGCGGCGGCATGGCGTTTACGTTCTTGAAGGCGAAAGGCATGGAGATCGGCAATTCTCTCTGCGAAATGGACATGTTGGATTTTGCCAGAGGAATCGAAGAACATGCCCTCTCACGTGGGGTCAAATTTTACCTGCCAGTCGATTGTGTGGTGGCGGCCAGCCGAGAGGTGGGCGCTGAAACGAAAATTGTCCCGGTGCAAGAGATCCCCAAAGGGTGGTATGCCCTCGATATTGGTCCGGCCTCCGTCAAGCTATTCAATGAGGCGGTCCAAAATGCGAAAACCATCCTGTGGAACGGACCAATGGGTGTGTTTGAAATCGACGCCTACGCGAGAGGCACCCTGGCGATGGCTCACGCAATCGCCGATGCCTACGCCCTCACAATCGTCGGCGGCGGTGAGACAGCTCTTGCCGTTCATCGTGCCGGGGTCTCGGAGAGCATGTCGTTCATCTCGACCGGAGGCGGCGCCGCCCTGGAATTACTCGAAGGCAAGACGCTCCCAGGGCTCGCAGCGTTACCTGATCGGCCAAACTGATCAACAATCCTCATAATGTGCCAGAGATTCGGGAATCACTGTGCGTACTGTCCTGATCGTCGGCAATTGGAAGATGAACAAGACCGCGTCTGAAGCGACACTCTTCATTCGCGAACTGAACGCACGTGTTCTTGCTCAGCCTGCACGTGTTGAGCTCGTCGTGGCTCCCCCGTTTACTGCGCTCGAATCGGTCCGCATAGCACTGGGCGCTTCGTCTCCGATTCAACTTGGAGCGCAGGATCTGTTCTGGGAGGATCACGGTGCCTATACAGGAGAAGTCTCCGCACCGATGCTTAAGGACCTCGGTTGTCGCTATGTCATTGTTGGGCATTCAGAGCGGCGAACGCTCTTTGGCGAACAGGGAGATCGGATCCAGAAGAAAATTCGGGCGGCGCTCAACCACGGGCTGCGCCCGATCCTCTGTATCGGTGAAACACTTGCAGAACGAGACAATGGTACGACCGACAACGTACTGACACAACAATTGCACGACGGTCTGTCCGGCCTAACCACGGAGGCGCTGTCCGCCGTCACCATCGCTTATGAACCGGTCTGGGCTATCGGCACGGGCAAGTCGGCGACGGTCGAGCAAGCCGTCGCCGCCCATCGGACTATTCGGCGAGTCCTTGCCGCCACAGCCTCTCCCGCGATCGCCGACAGCACGAGGATTCTCTATGGCGGGAGCGTCACGCCCCAGAATATAGAATCGCTGCTTGCCTCGGACCAGGTCGACGGCGCACTCATCGGCGGCGCTTGTCTCCAAGTCGAGTCTTTTGCTACAATTGCGACAGTCGCTTCCGCTACTCGGTCAATCGGAGTCTGAGGTCTCATGCTGTATACGTTGATTATTATTGTCCATGTCTTTATCTGTTTTCTGATGATCGGAGCCATTCTTCTCCAATCGGGGAAGGGGGCGGAGATCGGCGCCTCTTTTGGCGGATCCAGTCAGACGGTGTTCGGCAGCCGTGGCCCGGCAAACTTTCTCAGCAAGCTGACTGTCGCCGTGGCGGCCATATTCATGGTGACATCGCTCAGTCTCGCGATTTTAGCCAAGCAACGAAATTTCTCTTCGACCGTCATCGATATGCAGCCCAAGAACGAGCCAACAGCTCCCCTGGCTGCTCCACCCGCTCAGCCTTCAGGGGATTCGCATCCTCCTGGAGAGACTCCTGCGGCTGGCCACTGACCTGTTCTTCGTCAAGTCATCATTTGTTAACCGAAAGCCAATCCCGGTTCGATTTCACTCGAGTGACGGTTGACGTTTTTCGGACTGCGACGTGTCAGATACGTGTTAGCCAGGACTCGTGCGCAAGATCTTCTCCACGCACGATTGAAAAGAAGGCGTCTTGGAGAGCGCGTGTAATCGGTCCAGGTGTACCATTTCCGATGCGCCGGTTGTCGATTTCTCTGACCGGGGTCAGCTCAGCAGCGGTTCCCGTCACAAATACTTCGTCGGCAATATACATTTCATCCCGCGTGAATCGTTCCTCCACCGAGGCTATTTTCCGTTCTTGAGCCAATTGGATGACGGAGTTTCGCGTAATCCCTTCGAGCACCGACGTCAACGGCGTCGTCTTGAGAACGCCCCGGCGAACGATGAATACATTCTCTCCCGTTCCCTCGGCAACATAGCCTTCAGGATCGAGAAGAATCGCCTCGTCATATCCATCGGCCTTCGCCTGCCGTTTGGCCATGATGGAGTTCACATAGTACCCGGATATTTTTCCCCTGGTCATGGAGACATTCACGTGGTGCCTCGTAAAGGACGAGACGCAGGCACGCATCCCATTGGCCAATGCATCATCCCCCAAATAGGCACCCCACCTCCAGGCAGCAATGCCCACCCGAATCGGATTGTCCCCTGGGTGGACGCCCATCGCACCATACCCGATGTAGACCAACGGACGAATGTAACAGGCATCGAGATGATTGACACGAACGGTTTCGATAATGGCGTCGGTGATCTGCTTTTTGTCATATGGCATGGTCATCATGCCGATATGGGCCGAATCAAACAGTCGATCGACATGTTCCCGAAGCCGGAAGATGGCGGATCCAGATTTTCCCTTGTAGCACCGAAGACCTTCAAACGCTGCAAGGCCATAGTGCAGCGAATGGGTGAGAATATGAACTTTGGCCTCCTCCCACCCTACAAATTTCCCGTCCATCCAGATCTTTTCAACCGGTTCCAACATCGAGGACGATCTCCAGCGAGCGATAGTAACAGGTCCGCCTCTGAGGGCGTGAGGGACTATAGCGTGAGGTCGAACGTGGGTCAAGCAAGCAGGCCGGCGACTGACTCCGAGCCGACTCGACTAGATGATGTGAGGGCTTACGAAGAGGCGCAATAGGCCCGCAGGCGGGAACTCAGAAAAGTTCCGACTCGCTCTTCTCCCTCCGGGCTCATGGTCACGACCTTGGCACCAAACAACAGGCCGCGCACCCATCGAACAACGACGCGCTGGATTTCGACCGGCTCATCTTTGTCGGGAAGGGTGAGCCGGACGACCAGTTCCATCCCAGGAACCACTTGATGATCTCCCAGAACGCGAAACCCGTTGCGACACAGGTTCATCACCGTTCCTTTTCCAAGGAAATCTCCGCCCAGATAGTACGCGACGCAGCGAACGGGAATCCGATGATAGGTGCGGATCACAAACTTGTTGGTGTGAGACATGATCTCGTTGCCATCTCCCGGTTTGTATCGCGGAAATACCGGAAACGTGCCATCGCGATGGTGGCGCTCAGCATACTTGTCGGCGCGATCTCCCTCATAGCCCTCTAAAGAGGGGCATGTGTGTAATCAAATACTCTCTCGACGCTCATGGTTTGTCTTGACACCTCTCATATCCCCATGTTAAATGAAGCGTTCTTCAAGCTCGGAGAAGGAATATATGTACGCGATCGTTGAAACAGGTGGCAAACAATATCGAGTCGAAGCCGGTTCGACGATTCAGGTCGAACGGCTGCCAGGAGACGTCGGGGCCCAGATAGAACTCGGCAAGGTCCGTCTCGTACATGGTGATGCCGGTATTCTAGTTGGACAGCCCCTCATTAACGGAGCCAAGGTTACAGCTGAAATCGTGCGGCAAGGACGGACCCGATCCATTACCGTTTTCAAGAAGAAACGCCGCAAGAACTATCGCCGCACCCGTGGACACCGACAAGGATTCACCAAGCTGTTGATTACGAATATTGCGACGGCATAAAGACCCAAGAAGGACTTACCATGGCAACAAACAAAGGTGGCGGATCATCACGTAACGGCCGTGACAGCAATCCCCAATATTTGGGGGTCAAGGCCTATGGTGGTCAGACCGTAACAGCCGGCAGCATTATCGTCCGCCAGCGCGGCACCAAATTTTTCCCTGGATTCAATGTGGACCTTGGAAGAGACCACACCCTATTTGCCAAAATGAGCGGTGTGGTCAAGTTCGAAGGTGGACGCAGCAGGCGAAAAGTCAGTGTATATCCTGTTCCGACCAAATCCTGATTCTCTTTTCTGCCCCCTCCGTTACGATCAAGCTGGCCAAATTGTCTCTCCCCCTCGGGTCAGGGTCGGGTATACTTTCTCATCAGTAGTTACTGAGCCATCTCCGAAACGTTGACGGATTATGTTTGTCGATGAAGCACACATCACAGTACGAGCCGGTCGTGGCGGAAACGGCATCTGCAGTTTCCGGAGGGAGATGTTTGTTCCACGTGGAGGCCCGGACGGCGGGGATGGAGGCGACGGCGGTGACATCGTTATGACCGCATCTCATCGACTGACCACCCTGCTCGACCTCCGCTACCAAAACCATTATGAGGCTGAGGACGGGCGACACGGTGGAGGATCCAATTGCACCGGTCGTTCCGGAGAAGATCTGACCATCACTGTTCCAGTCGGCACCATCGTCTATGATGACCAGACGAAAGAAACACTAGCGGATTTCATCGAAGATGGCCAAACGACCGTTATCGCCCAAGGAGGACGGGGCGGGAAAGGGAACAGCAACTTCGCCACCTCCATCAATCGAGTGCCGACGAAGTGCACGACCGGAACTCCGGGTGAAGAACGAACATTGCGGCTTGAGCTGAAACTGCTTGCCGACGTCGGGCTGGTTGGTTTTCCCAACGCCGGCAAGTCGACGTTTATTGCCGCCATATCAGCGGCCCGTCCCAAGATCGCTGACTATCCCTTCACCACGCTGATCCCCAATCTCGGCGTTGTCCGGTTGGGAGCCGACCGAAGCTTTGTCGTGGCCGATATTCCCGGCCTGATCGAGGGCGCCCACGAGGGGAAAGGCCTGGGCGTACAGTTTCTCCGCCATATCGAACGCACCGCGTTCCTGCTCCACTTGATCGATGTCTCAGAATGGGCCCCTGACGATCCCGTGGTCGGCTTTGAGACCTTACGGCGGGAACTTGCCGCCTATGACGGAGAGCTCACCAAACGCCCATTCGCCGTTGTGCCGACCAAGATCGATGTGATCGGCACCAGCGAACGGCTTGCCCAGCTGCAGACCTATTGTCGCCTCAACGGCTATCCCTGCTTGCCGATTTCCGCCGCCACTAATAAAGGGCTTGATGACTTGATCACCTACCTCGGGAAACAGGTAGAGCGTTTGCGAAAGACGCCATGCGAGACAAGCTCTTAGGACAAGCGAAGCGGATCGTCATCAAGATCGGCAGCAGCCTGATCGCTTCGCGCGCGGAAGGTCTACGCCCTCAACAAATCGAGCGATTGGCTGATGAAATCGCCGGGCTCCGAACACAGGGTCGGGAAATCCTGGTGGTCTCTTCCGGTGCCATCGTCTCCGGCATCCGAAAGTTGCAACTGAAGGATTACCCTAAGAGTCTCCCGGTCAAGCAGGCAGCGGCAGCCGTGGGGCAGAGCCGGCTCATGTGGGCCTATGAAAAAGCGTTTGAACGTCTCAATATTCAAGTGGCGCAGATTCTGCTCACCCACCAGGATCTCGCTGATCGCCGCCGTTTTCTCAACGCTCGCCATACACTCGCGGCACTCATCGGTTTCGGCATCGTGCCCATCATCAACGAAAATGACACTGTCGCGGTTGATGAAATCAGGGTCGGCGACAACGACACCCTCGCGAGCGAAGTGGCCCATCTGGCCGATGCAGACTTGCTGGTGATTCTCTCTGATGTCGACGGGCTGTATACGGAAGATCCGCGCAAAAACCCGTCGGCAACATTGATTCCGCTGATTATGGAGATTACCCAGGATATCGAGCGCCGGGCAGGAGTTTCGAGCACATTTGAAGGTACCGGCGGAATGGCGACTAAGCTTCGAGCAGCCAAGAAAGTCGGCGAGTACGGAATCCCGACGTTAGTTCTCAATGGCGAGCGGGCCGGACTCCTCCCAACGGTACTTGGAGGGGGGCCAGGTGGCAGTCTCTTTCTCGCTCGGGAGCGTCGACTGAACAGCCGTAAACATTGGATCGCCTTTACTCTTCGCCCCCGCGGCCAGGTCCATCTCGACCAAGGTGCTGTGGATGCTTTAACCAAGCGAGGGAAAAGCCTGCTGGCATCCGGCATCCTCAAGGTGACGGGATCATTTGAAGCCGGCGATCCGGTCAGCTGTCTCGACGCAGACGGAAAGGAATTTGCAAAAGGCCTGGTGAACGTTTCATCCGACTTATTAAGTCAGATGAAAGGTCTCAAGACAGTGGACATTCATGAACAGTTCGGACCCCAAGAGTATGAGGAAGTCATCCACCGAGATAATCTGGTTATTCTTTGAAAGGAAATGTTCAATGATTACTGTTTAATGTTGAATGAATGGCATCAGGATCTACTGAAACCCACTCGTACATTGAACATTGAACCTTAATCATTCAACATTGCTTCATGCGCCTCGGCCTGCTCGGTGGAAGCTTCAATCCTATTCATAATGGTCACCTGACCATTGCCCAACACGTACATGAGCGTATGCGGCTCTCCCAGGTCCTATTCATCCCGACCGGCGACCCGCCCCATAAACGGGACGGCTCACTGGCTCCGGCGAATGTTCGGTTTGAGATGGTACGCCTTGCGATCGCTGACAGCCCACTTTTCATAGTATCGGACATCGAGATACAGCGAAAGGGAAAGTCCTACTCAATCGATACCGTCCGCGCATTACAACACCACTATGGCCCATCCGCGGAGCTGTTCTTCATCATTGGTCTCGACGCGTTTCTTGAATTCCCTACCTGGAGAGAACCCAACGAGCTCTTAAAGATTTGTTATTTCGTGGTTGTGCCTCGACCTGAGCGATCGTTCCAGGCGCTCGCCGAGATGCCACTGCTTCCCAACTTGAATCCACTGGCCCTTGCCCAGCTCGACATCGGCGCTCAGAACCGGCTCGACATCATAGTCCCTTCTTGCCCCGGGATTACCTGCCTGGCCCTTCCACCCTGTCCGACCTCGGCCTCAGAGATTAGACGGAGAGTTCGGAATGGACTCCCGCTGGCAAATATGTTGCCCCCCTCCGTCGAATCTTATATACTTCGTCATAGCCTTTATCAGGAGGATCTCAATCGCACTCACATCTAAGGCCATCGCCCTAGCCGTAGCCAGAGCTATGCTCGACAAGAAGGCCCTTGATGTCCAAGTGCTCCATGTCGCCCCGCTTACATCAATCGCTGATTACTTGGTTATTGGGTCGGCTGAATCTGACCGACAAACACGCGCGATCGCCGATTCCGTCGCCGAGACACTCTCGCGCGTGGGCCAACGGCCACTGAGTCTCGAAGGCATAACGTCGGGTCAATGGGTCCTGATCGATTTTGGCGATGTTGTCGCCCATGTGTTCAGACAAGACACGCGCTCGCATTATGCCCTCGAGCGCCTATGGAGCGACGCTCGGTCTATTCCGGTTCCAGACCTTACGTCGACTCCGGCTGCCACCCCGAAGAGACACATGATCATGAAGGGGACTTCACGGAAGATGGTCTAGGCCATGTTCAAACTGCTGATCACCATTTTTCTCATCAGCGCTGGCGTATTCATTTACAGTTATTTCCGCGAACTGAACCCGGGAACTGTCGTAGTCCATACCGGGCCAGGCGCCGAGTTTGAGCTCAGTCCTGTCACACTTGTGTTGATTTCCATGGCATTTGGAGCCGTACTCGCGACCCTTGTCGTGGGGTTGCAGCAAACTGCGCACCTGATCTTGAACTGGCGCAGTAATCGCCTCGTCCGTCGCAAGGAGAAGGTCGATACACTCCACCGAGACGGAACCCATGCGTTTATGTCGAAACGCACCATCGAGGCAATCACTCTCTTGGAGAAGGCCCTGGCCATCGATCCCAATCGAGTCGATTCGCTCCTGTGGCTGGGGAATATCTACCGATCGGAGCAGAATTATCCTGAGGCAATCCGACTCCATCAGCATGCGCAACGGGTAGACGATCGGAACATCGAAGTGTTGTTGGAATTAGGCAAGGATTTGGAAGAAGCCAAACGTTATGAGGAAGCGCTTCAGACACTCCAGAAGATTCTCAAGATTGAGCCGGACAACCTGACAGCGCTCATTCGGAAGCGGAATCTCAATATTCGTATGGAGCGTTGGAGTGACGCGCTTGAGATTCAACACCGCTTGCTTAAAGCCAATCTTCCCACCCCTGAAAAGCAGTCGGAAGCGGCACTGCTGGTTGGGTGCATGTATGAAGTCGGGCGTCAACTGCTCGAACGCGGGCATCCCGACAAAGCCCGTCGCTACTTTCGAGGCGCCATCAAGAAGGACCGCAGTTTCCTCCCCGCCTATATCGGAATGGGCGAGATTCTGCTCCATGAAGGCAAAACTAAAGAGGCGGTCGAAATCCTCAAGAAGGTTTACTCACGGACGCGAAGCGTGATCATTCTGCATCGACTGGAAGAACTCTACTTGGATCAAGGCGAACCAAGTGAAATCATTCGAGTCTATCAGGAAGCCTTGCAGCAAGATCCGCAAAATCCGGTCCTCCAATTCTATCTAGGCAAGCTCTACTATCGACTCGAAATGGTGGATGAGTCGTTCGACCTGCTGTCGACGATCGAAGGTCCACAGGACCATCTGTTGGACTACCACAAGATCATGGCCAACCTGTACTTGCGGAAACAGCACTTCGAAGAGGCTATCGTTGAATTGAAAAAGGCCCTGAGCTTCAAGAAGCGTGTGATCGTCCCCTATATCTGCACACAGTGCCAGCAGGAATCCGTCGAGTGGTCGGGCCGCTGCCGCCGCTGCGCCAAGTGGAACACGCTCACCGCTCTTCCCTGGCTTGAAGCCGGGCAAGCCGCTACCAGCTCAACCATAGAGCCCGATTCCGTCCGTACCGTCCCCTATCAAGGCATTGCTTCTCCGTTTGAAACCGTGTAGGTTTCCTGCCAGCACCTGCTGATTGTTTGACCTATTGGATTTATGGAGCCGTGCTCCTCGATTCAATGGGTCAGAAGCATAGCTGATCGTCACCACATCGCCACTTTTTGAGGATTCCATGATCTACACCACGTTGGCCGCCAAGGCCCTCAATGACGAGCCCCTTACGAGAGAAGAGTGCCATTCCGTCTTGAATACGCCAGACGACGAATTACTCGCGCTGTTACACCCGGCCTTTCAAGTCCGATCCAAGTACTTCGGCCGGACCGTCCGTCTGCAGATGCTCCAGAATGCTAAGAGCGGAGCCTGCCAGGAAGACTGTCACTACTGTTCGCAGTCATCCATCTCAACTGCGCCGATCGAGCGGTATAACTTATTGTCACAGAAGCAGATGATGGAGGGTGCGCGACAGGCCGCTGCCTCCAAAGCCCAGCGCTACTGCATCGTCATCAGCGGGCGGAGTCCGTTGGATCGGGAAATCGATGAAATTGCCGGTGCGGTCCGTTCGATCAAACAGGAGATTCCCATCCAGATTTGCTGTTCCCTCGGCTTGATGAACGAATCTCAAGCCAAGCACCTGAAAGCCGCCGGCGTCGATCGCGTGAATCATAATCTGAACACCAGCGAAGCCTTCCACTCGTCAATCTGCACCACCCATACGTTTCAAGACCGGCTGGCGACGATCAAAAACGCACGCGCGGCGGGGTTGGAAATTTGCTCCGGTGGGATCGTGGGGATGGGTGAGAAGGATGAGGATGTGATCGAGCTGGCGATGGCGCTGCGTGACGTGAAGCCGGACTCGATTCCCTTGAACATGCTCACCGCCGTCTCCGGCACCCCGTTGGAACAGGCTGACAACCTCACCCCACAACGCTGCTTAAAAGTACTGTGCCTCTTCCGGTTCCTCCATCCTCGTACGGAAATTCGCATCGCCGGGGGACGGGAACATCATCTTCGCAGTTTGCAGCCCCTTGCCCTGTACCCCGCCGACTCCGTCTTTGTGAATGGTTACCTGACGACCCCAGGCGCACCAGCTCCCGAAGTCTGGGGCATGATCAACGACTTGGGATTCACCATCGAAGTGGACTATCAGCAGCCTGTCGCTGGCTGATCGTGACAGTGGGCCACCGACCAGTTCGAGAACACAGCCCATAAGAAAGGCAACTAGGAACAAAGAGACGAAGGCCTTTTCTGAGGATGTCGGACCCGCACTCCGCCGAGCTGCCAAGGCGGCTCGGAAAACTGCCAAGATATATGGGACGCCGATCTATGTGTGGGA
>JARFPM010000158.1 GCA_030444405.1 Nitrospira sp. | reverse complement strand
CACGAAGATGAAACCTCGGTCTCTTGTGGGATGGTTGGAATTTTCCCTGATATCCCTTGGGATGTCGGTATGTGCCTACCTGCTCGAGAAAATGATCCTCCGTTCAGTCAAGAGCGGTGGAGCAAAACCATGATGTTGACGAACGGTTCCTAGAACCACTCGAGTTTAACGCCCGCGCAGTAAATCCAGAACCAATCCAACAATCAGCAGCCCGGCGACGATCCCGAATGAGACTGAGACCCAATCCGCAGCCGTTGCTGAGGTCGCCGTGAGCCCGCTGGCGAGAATACTTGCGGCAGCGGTCAGCCCCACTGCAAGACGCCGACCTGTACGGCGAACTGTATCCTCCAGGGAATTCGCCTTAAAATTGACGACCAGCTTCTGGCCAGGGCGGGCACCGATGAGATGTTCAATCGCTTCGACGACCCGCTCAGCCCGTACTTTCAACTTCTGCGATTGATACACCAGCGCTCTGGGATCCAGGGTGGCACCCAGACGTTTCAGCATCGACCGCATCAAAAACTTGCCTGCCACATCGTACGGATCGAGTTTGGGATCAAGCTGCGCGGTCGCGAGTTGGACCTGCGCAAGCGCCTTGGCCGCAAGGGTCAATGACGCCGGCAGAGGAACTCCGTGTCGAACCCCGATCGCACTCATTTCCTGGAGAAGCGGTCCGATCTGCATGTCGGCCAGAGCCGCCGTACGGTATTTTGAGATCATGTCGCCTATGTCGCTTTGGAACTGAGGCACATTCAGATCGCTCCGATCAATCGACCCGGCCATCATGAGAATTACGTCGCTCAGGAACACCGTATCTTCTTTCCACAAGGCCATCAGCAGTAACAAGAGGTGCTCACGCACATTGGCATCCACAGCCCCGACCATACCGAAATCCAGGAGGTAGATACGGTCCTTCCACCACATGAGATTGCCGGGGTGAGGATCGGCATGGAAGAAACCATCGACGATGATTTGCTTATAGAAGCTCTCCAAGAGCTGACGGGCGGCCTCGACGCGTTCTGGACCGTCCGGCGCCTGAGCAATGTGAATACCCTGAATTTCTCCCATCACTAACAATCGGGCGGTCGACAGCTCTTGGTACACGGAAGGGACCGCTAATCGATCATAGTCTGCGAGCACCATCCGCATCCGCTCGATGTTCTCGATTTCCTGACGGAAGTCGAGTTCACGCTGAAGCGACGTGGAGAGGTGTTTGAACACGGCCTCCATATTCACCACTCGGTTGAGCGCAGGACGCTTGCCGACTTTCTCGGCAAAGACCTCCAGGAGAGCCAGATCCTGCTCAATTTCCGCTCGTGCCGTGGGCCGCTGAACCTTGACGACCACTCGGTCGCCGGTTTCCAGCGTCGCCCGATGAACTTGGGCGATGGTCCCGGCAGCAAGCGGTTTGGGATCAATCGACTCGAACACATCTTCCCACGGCACCCGCAATTCCTGCTCCGCCACTCGAACAACTTCGCGCTCAGACAGTGGGGGGACGTGACTCTGCAACATCGCAAGTTCTTCGATGTATTCCGCCGGAAGGAGATCCGGGCGAGTCGACAACACCTGCCCCAGTTTTGAAAAGGTGGGACCGAGTTCTTCCAGCGCAGCACGAAGACGCTTGGCTTGCTGACGGCGTGTCGAGATATCCGATGGAGCGGGTTGGCTCAAGAATTCTTGAACACCATATTTCGCCATCACAGTGGCGATTTTTACCGCTCGAGCTCCCATGTGAGGTTCAGAGACTTGGCTTTCGGGTTGAGAGGAGATGACTTGTGCGGCTTCTCCAGTGTGCCCTTCGACTAAGAGCTGGGTATTCACGATGATCACGGTGCAACGGGAATTGTGACTGATTCGGTTCGGGACGTTACCGAGCAAAAACTCCTTTCTCCCCGCCATGCCCGCATTCCCCACCACCAAAACATCGATCGTTTCTTGCTCGGCGGCACGGACGATGGCCAACGCCGGGTCATCATCCATAACGACGGACGCATGTCCTCGCTCCCCGACAAGCTGATGGACGAAATCTGTCAGTTCATGCTTCGCGGCCGCAGCTCGCGTGTGCTCCGCCGTACCGAATTCGGTGGTGGAGGGGTGCTGCGGCAGGATGACCTGAACCACGAACAGGTCTGCACCATAGCGATCAGCGAATTGAGCAGCCCAACGAACAGCCTGATCCGCTGTTTTAGAGCGGTCGGTGCCGACCATGACACGTCGTATGGTGTTGTTCTGAGACTGATCGTTCACAATCTATTTATAACTTTATATAGCTCACCGACGAGGATTGGGCGTGAAGTATGACTAGAACCTATCTCAAAATCAAATAGCGAGTTTCTGAGTGAGCGCACGTTCCAGAAGGTGATCCCGCAAATTTTCAACCAAATCCAAGCCCTCTAAAAATCATTCGAGATTGGTTCTAGGAGAGGTTTCTAATTTTCCCTGGCCGGTTTGTAGGAGGACCTCATCACAGCCTCCTCCCTCACACTGGCATTATTCAAGAGCTAACGTTCGAAGCGGTTAGATTCTCAATGATGATGAATCCTTGCCAATGTCAGAACCGATGATGATACTCCCTGGCGGATCTGATTTCTTTTTTCCATCACCGGCGCTATTATAGGCCCCGCTGAACCAGTCATGCTCATTCAACCGCTTCCTGCATATCTTTCAAGCAGGGTTTCTCGGCGGAGTGTTTTATCTTGCCAGTCACTCCCGGAAAGACATGGTGTCTCTGCGGGTGCTGTCCTTGGCCAGTAACGTTCTCTTCATCATCTTCGGTGTGCTGCACGCGCATTTTGAAATCGCTCAGCTGATTAGCATGCCGGAATTCCTCTTGAACGTGATCCTGCTGCCGGTGAATGCCAAACGGCTGGCAGAAATCTTCCGGCTGACGAAGCAGATCGAGCAGGCCACCGTGGAGTCGCCCATATCGGAATGGCTTCTCCCACACATGCACTTACACAGGTATAAGGCTGGGGACATACTTTTCCGAAAGGGTGACGTGGCCCACGAGATTGTCTACGTGGCCGAAGGCCGCCTTAAGCTTCAAGAAATCGACCAACCCATCGGTCCCGGCGAATTGATCGGGGAGATCGGACTCTTCTCAGCCGATAAGATGCGCACGATGACCGTGGTGTGTGATACCGATTGCGAGTTGTACAAGATGACTGACGAGATGATGTACCGTTTGTATTACCAGAACCCGAAGCTGGGTTTTTTCTTTATGCGGCTGATCGTCGAACGACTGCTGGCCGACGTGCGGCGCGGCGCCATCGAGTCAGGAACCGTTTAGACCTCGTGAAACGGTCGACGCAACGACCCTGTCCCTATGAAAGCCATGGACGATTGCCGATTGGTTGATGCAGCACATGTCAACCGCTCAGTTATAGTCAATCATCAAAAAGCGAACGATGAAGCAGCGCTAAGTCGAGTATGGGCTCGCATAGATCAGGCTTGGGGTGAGATCGAGTTTTGGTTGCCAGATACGGCGGCTCAGGGGTGCTGAATTTCTTGGAGCGTGAATTGTCTCGGGAGCAGAACCGGCAAGATTATCCCGATGGGATCGCCGCGCTTGATCGTCGTGGGTTTGTGCAACTGTAAAAGAAAATTGGCAGTGAAGGCCTCGTAATCGGGCAACCAGGTATATTGATTCGGCGTGCGCTTGTACTCCTGCGTCTTGATTCCCTCCCAAACGCTAAACGTACGGTCCGGGTGGTGATAGAAGTGGTTGGGCAGATCCTTCATCATCAAGCCAACCTGCTTGGGATAGTACAACCGGACCCCGCAGCAGAGCTTGGGATAGCCGCTGTTCAGAATCAAATCGACATACATGCCGGAGAAGGTTTTGTACCCAAGTAGCCGCTCCTCCGGCAAAATCGGGGGTGATTGCCACTGGACCCCTGACGCCGTACGGCGCAACTTCACGTCGGCGGGGCAGCGGATCAGCCAGCCATAGTTGCCCACGGTCCGGACCGGCCCACAGTCATCCGGCAACACCTTGTACCCGCCCGCAGCCAGCGCCCGCTGTTCATCCAGCGTCATATTGCCCAGCATCGGTCGGTGAGGGTGGAAATCCAGCTTCAGCCGCTCCGGCGGAAAGGCAGTCGAGTACTCCCGCTCCCAATAGATGACGATCTTGTCCGCCTCCCCGTCCGATGCCGGAGCTTCTACGGTTTCTTCTTCCATGGATGGTGACAGTAATCGAATGAGCGTGGCTCGCACAAGGGGCTAAGCAACGGTATTTCTGCGGGTTTGTAGGGAAGTGCTCGTGATCACAAGGCATACTCCTCAACTTTTTACCCTGTTCTTCCGAAGAAGCTGTATTGCCCCGCGGGTGATGTACGGCCTCGCTGCCCAGCCGACAGAACCGGCGCTGTGCATGTGTTGGGTCGAGGAATATACATTCTCACCCGGCACTTTCGAAGCCACTGTGAGAAGTCCAGATCCGCGCTAGCTTATCGGTCTGCAGAGGACGTATCGTAAAAGGACACGTAATAGGGAGACTCGTGAACGATGCCGAAGATCGATGAACTCTTTCGCATGATGATCGAACACGGGGCCTCAGATCTTCATATGATCGCGGGACAGGTCCCGACCTTTCGCATCAACGGTGAATTGGAGCGCCTGCCGGGGACTGCAGTCCTCGACAACCAAGGACTTCATGAGATGCTCTACGAGATCGCACCGAGTCCGAAAAAGGATGTGTTCGAATCGACGGGCGACGTGGACTTCGGGTACGAAATCCCTGGCTTAGCCCGTTTCCGTTCGAACTTTTTCAACCACAAACATGGAATGGGGGCGGTGTTTCGGAAAATTCCCACCAAGGTCCTCTCTGCCGAAGAGTTGGGCTTACCACCCGTCCTGACACGTGCGGCCATGTTGCGGAAAGGACTAGTGCTGGTCACGGGCCCCACCGGGAGCGGCAAGTCAACGACACTGGCAGCGATGGTCGACTATGCGAATCGCAACCGAAAAGATCACATTCTGACCATCGAGGATCCGATCGAGTTCGTTCACCAGAGCAAGAGCTGCATCGTTAACCACCGAGAGATCGGCTTACACACCGTCACGTTCGGGTCGGCCCTCCGTGGAGCTCTCCGTGAGGACCCGGACATTATCCTCGTCGGCGAGATGCGGGATCTTGAAACCATCGCGTTGGCGGTGGAGGCGGCGGCGACGGGACATTTGGTGTTCGGGACGCTGCACACGGAGAATGCTGCCAAGACGGTCGATCGCATCATCGAAGTCTTTCCGTCCTCGGAGCAGCCGCAGATTCGCAACACTCTGTCCACAGCGCTGCGTGTCGTAGTCGCACAAAACCTCTTCAAGCGAATCGATCAAAAGGGGCGGTGTGCAGCGCTAGAGATTTTGGTCTGTACCCCAGCCATCAGCAATCTCATCCGGGACGCCAAAACGTTTCAGATTGCCTCAGCAATGCAGACCGGGAAGAACGTCGGCATGCAGACCTTGGATGACGCCATCCAGGATCTCCTCACAAAGAAATGGATCTCTCCCGAAGAAG
Organism: Nitrospira sp.; assembly: GCA_030444405.1. Taxonomy (GTDB): domain Bacteria; phylum Nitrospirota; class Nitrospiria; order Nitrospirales; family Nitrospiraceae; genus Nitrospira_D. Next base: position 150 of record JARFPM010000158.1, on the reverse strand, counting down.
CGTACGAGAAAGCCATCGACAAGAATCGCTTCGCCAAGCTCCTCAAAACCCCGCCGGATGCGCTGCAGTAGCCCAATGCAGTGACGTGGTAGAGCGCGCCTGGAATTCGACACGCAGCGGTCTTGCCATGAGCCCTAGCCTCGTGTAGTG
>JARFPM010000091.1 GCA_030444405.1 Nitrospira sp. | reverse complement strand
CCCTGGCTGATCCGCATATTGCCGATGCCATGGTGCTCAGTCCGAAACAGATCTACGTGACCGGCAAGGGTTATGGCACGACCAATCTTACGCTGTGGGGGCAGGATGACCAGGTGCTTGCCATTCTGGATCTTGATGTCGGAGTAGACCTGGTTCGGTTGAAACAGCAGCTTGCCGAGTTGTTGCCGGATGAGACGAATATTCGACTGAGGGGGGCCCACGACCATGTAACTCTGTTCGGAACCGTGTCCAGTGAGGCACGCCTGAGTCAGGTACTGGCCGTGGCTGAAGCCTACGCTCCGAAGAAGGTACTGAACTTTCTCAAGATCTATCCCGAGCCGCCTGGGAGCAAGGGGCATCCTGATGTACAAACCGTGACGGTCGAAGTGATCAAGGGGACGTCGGTGAATGCGGTGAAGTTCTAGATTCCGGGAAGTTCGGAATAAGTCTGGAGGAGACATCCGATGAAATTACGTCATGTGATCACGATGATGGGCTGTGCGTTCACGATCTTGGCCGGACCCCAAGCGTTTGGGCAAGATCAGGTTCATGGAGTTGCAGAACAGCGCGAGCTTCAAAAACTCGAGTTGACCATGGGGAAGTCGAAGGTGCTGGATCTGCCTGTGGCGATTAAGCGGGCGTCGTTGGCCAATCCCGAGGTCGCGGACACCGTCGTGCTCTCTCCGACACAGATCTATCTCACCGGCAAGACGATAGGAGTCACGAATCTGACGCTCTGGAACGAGAGCGGCAAGATGATGGGGATGTACGACGTGGTGATCGCTCCGGATGTGACCCGCTTGAAAGAGAATCTTCATAAGACCTTGCCGGAAGAAAACGGCATCCTGGTCAATTCGGATCATGATCACATCACGCTCTCGGGCACAGCCTCGAATGCCAACAATCTGAACCGCGCATTGAGCATGGCTGAGGCCTATGCGCCGAAGAAGATTGTGAATGCCATGCAGGTGGGCGGTGTTCAACAAGTCATGCTGGAAGTCCGCGTGGCCGAAATGAGCCGGGAGTTGATCAAGCGGCTCGGACTGAATTTTGCCGTAGTCGGAGAGGATTTCTTTGCCGTATCTGTTTTGGCGAACTTGACGAGGCTTGCCGCCCTGGCCCACCCGATTGGTCAGACTGCGACAGTAGCATCGGAGGTGACCCAGGCAATCCAAGGTGCGTTTGGATTCAACGCCGCGGGCATGTCTGTGATCGGATTTGTCGACGCGCTCAAGGAAGAAAATCTGCTGAAGGTTTTGGCGAAGCCGACACTGATGGCGTTGAATGGGCAGGAAGCCGCTTTCCTTGCCGGTGGAGAATTCCCTATTCCCGTCCCACAAGCCTTCGGCCTGGTCACGATCCAATTCAAGAAATTCGGTGTCGGGCTGGTCTTTACGCCCAACGTCCTGAACAGCAAGCACATCAGCTTGAACGTCGCACCGGAAGTGTCGGAACTCGATTTTACGAATGCTTTGCGAACCCAAGGATTCGTGGTGCCGGCCATTACGACCAGGCGGGCGGCGACAACGATCGAATTAGCTGATGGACAGAGCTTTGCCATCGGTGGGTTGTTGCGTGACAACGTCAGGGAGTCAATCAAAAAGGTTCCAGTCCTCGGCGAGATTCCGATTTTAGGCGCCTTGTTCCGGAGCAGTTCGTTCCAGAAGAGCGAAACGGAATTGGTCATCATCGTGACCCCACATTTGGTCAAGCCGCTGGATATGGCCGCACAAACGCTCCCGACGGACTATTACGTGGAACCGAACGAGTTTGAGTATTACATGATGGGGTTTACCGAAAAAGGCGGCCACGGCGGAATAGCCGGCCAACGGTCGCCTGCGGCAGAAGTATTGTCGAACCGCGTCAATACAGGCAGCGCGATGGAAGGGCGCGTCGGCCATCTGATGCCATAAATCCATGTTTAATCCGTTGTCCCTTGAAATGAAGAAGGAGAAAACCATGACACGACTCTTGTGGGCCTTAACAGCAACGGCCGGCTTGATGGCCGGAGCCTGTGCACCGACGACGATCAGTCCCAATTGGGGAACGGCCTATCAACAGATGAGGGCGAGTCAGGTCTTGAACCCAGCCGCCGGAGAACAACTCGATCCGGTCGTAGGCCAGGATGGAGTCGCCAATGCGACGGCGATGGGAACCTACCGGAAAAGTTTTGAAAAACCCGATGCTGACTTCCAGCGTTCGATCGTGTCGAGCGGCGTGCAAACGAAATAACAGGGCGGTGAGGCCGGCATGACGACAGGCATGAGAAAGCTGAATGAACGGGGCGTGGTGGCGGCTGAATTTGCGCTGCTGCTGCCGGTGTTTCTCTTGATCCTGTTCGGCATTATTGAATTCGGCATGATGATGTACGGGCGCGAAATCGTCACGAATGCGGCACGTGAAGGAGCACGCGCCGGCATCGTACAGGGGCCACCAAAAAGAACAAGCGGTGAGATCACCACGATTGCGAACAACTATCTCACGGGAACCGGCATCAACCAGGCTGATGTGACCTTTACTCCAGCCGGTGTGGGACTCTCCACTCCAAATATGCTGACCGTGACCGCGCAGTATTCGTACAACTTTCTGATTCCGTATATCCCTGCAGTGGTCGGAATTCCAAACCCCCTCATCATTACGACCCAGGTGGTGATGCGTCATGAATAAGGTCGAACTGAGAAGGCTGGGCAATCCGCTCAACAACGAGCATGGGGCGGTGGCCGCGATGACCGCCATCTTTCTCGTGGTCTTGCTGGCTGTGGCGGCGGCTGCGATCGACATCGGCCATGCGCTTGTCGCAAAAAACGAATTGCAGAATACGGCGGATGCGGCAGCGCTGGCCGGGACCCGTGCGCTGGGTGTCATTTATGAAGGCATGACACCGGCACAACAACAGACCTACACGCTGACCAGCGGGGACCAGGCGACGGTTGTTGCCGCCGTACAAACCACTGCCGTGGCGAATTCCGCAGCCGGTGTCCCCATTACCGTCAACGCGTCCGACATTGCAATCGGGACGTGGAATCCGACGACCAGGCTTCATACCCCCACGGTCAATCAACCCAAAGCCGTACGGGTGTGGGCGAGACGCGACTCTTCGGCCAACGGCCCGATCAGCACCTTTCTCGCGGGCGTGGTTGGATTGACGAGTGTCAGCGTCGGCGCCGTCGCGACGGCGGATATGACGGCTGTCGGTCAGACCGCCCCGGGCCAGTTGGATGTGCCGTTCGGTATTTCAACGTACTATTTCACTCAATTTGGTTGCGGGGATGCGATCAAGTTCTATCCCAATGATGGGACCCCGCAAGCCTGTTCCGCCTGGCATACGTTCGACCTGTCACCCGCCAACGCGAATACCCTGAGAAACACGATCATCAATGGGATGTTGAACGGGACGTATCAATCGCCGGGAACGACCCCGGGGGACACCCTCAATTTCATCAACGGGAACGTGGCCAGTGCCTTTCCCAATCTGATCAACCTCTACAATGCCAGGAAGGACGCTAACGGGAATTGGGATGTGTTTGTTCCCGTCTATCAATCGGATACCTGCACTCCTCCCAACGGTCCCCTCCCGATCGTGGGCTATGCAGAGGCCAGGATTACGAATGTCCAGGGATCTCCGAACCATCTGATCACGGCAACCGTCTTGTGCAACATCTTTGAAGGGAATACGACCGGGGGCGGACCTCCCTATGGTCCCGTCCTGTCGACGATTCCAGGGCTCGTTGAATAGCTCAAACTCAGGAGTACAGCTCGCATGGCTCGATTGATTGCAGTGTCGATCGATTGTCGGAACGAAGAGGTCCGCCGAATGTTTGAAGACATGGTCTCGCGCAGGCTGCATTACTTGATTGCCAAGGGTCAGGGAACCGGTGCGGTCGATATGTTGTTGCTTGAGCTGGATGAATTTCGCCCTCAGCACACATTCGACCGTATTCGCCAATTGCTGAGCGCGGCGCCGGGCCTTGAAATCTTTCTGACGGCCTCGCGCATGGATCCTCAGCTGCTGTTGGAAGCATTCCGAGTCGGTGTCAAGGAGTTCCTGCCACAACCTCTGACGAGGCAGGATGTCGAACCGGCTCTGGTGAGGTTCGAAGAGCGATTTGCCGGGAAGACGTCCGGTTTGGAGATGCATGCCGGAAAAGTGATCGCCGTCCTTGGCGTGAGGGGTGGGGTCGGGGCAAGTACCGTGGCCACGAACCTTGCCGTCTCTGTGCAACAGGCCCGGCATCATGAGCCCGTCGCATTGATAGATCTGGACGTTCATGGAGGGGATCTCGGGCTGTTTCTTGACTTGCCAGCATCCCAAGGACTGACGCACCTCACGAAAGATATTTCACGATTGGACGAAACGATCCTCCGCAGTACGTTGGTACGACATCCGTCCGGACTGCAATTTCTTGCTTCGGGCTGTGAAGCCTACGATGACTTTACATTCGAGCCAGGAAGCATGATGCGCGTGATGTCTCTTCTCCGATCAATCCATCGGCATGTGTTCATCGATTGCGGTCACGTGCTGAATCATTCCGTGAGAGAGGTGCTTGACAGTGCCGATCAGGTCATCCTGGTGACGACGCTCTCTCTGCCGATGATACGGAGAACGAAACGGCTGTTGGAGATTCTGTTCGCGGCCCACTATCCCGCCGCCAAGATTGCCTTGGTCGTCAACCGCTACCAAAAAGACCAGAAGGACCTTGTGACCGAAACCGAGACGCTGTTGGGTTTTCCCATGGCCGGACTGATCCCAAATGACTATGAATCGGCCAGCGAGGCGATCAATCACGGGAAACCGCTGACGATCATGGCCTCAAAATCTCCCATCGCGCAGTGGTATCTGCAAGGAGTCGGCCAACTCATCGGTGACCATGCCGCAGGCGCCGCCTTGTCGAAGGGACAGGCAAAAGGGCGGTCGTTCCTTGGCCGGTGTTTTTCGAGTATCGGAATGGAAGTGGGCAGCAAACCATCCGTCGTGTCAAGGTAGTGAGGAGTGGAGGAGCGAGCGTAGGTGACCAAGATCGGGAGGCATCATGCTGGCGACGAAATCTATGAACGGCACTGAACCGGGTACCCACTATCAGGACTTGAAGGACCGCCTGCACCAACGCGTGATCGACCTGGTCGATATGAATGCCATCGGTGCGATGTCGCAGGAGGCCGTGACTGAACAGTTGACCAAGCTGATCGAACAACTCCTTCAACAAGAGTCGGTCCCGCTGAATCAACGGGAACGGGCGCAGATTACGCAGGATGTGCTCCATGAAGTGCATGGATTGGGGCCGTTGGAACCGCTGCTGGCTGATGCGAGCGTCAACGACATTCTGGTCAACGGACACAAACAAGTCTTTGTCGAGCGATTCGGGCGGCTCGAACTCACGCCGGTTCGGTTCAAGGACAATGCGCATCTGAGGAAAATCATCGAAAAAATCGTGTCGCGGATCGGGCGTCGGATCGATGAGTCTGTGCCGATGGTGGATGCCAGGCTCGCCGACGGGTCCCGCGTGAACGCGATTATTCCGCCGTTGGCCATCGACGGCCCGTCGCTTTCGATCAGAAAGTTCAGCAAGGACCCGCTGCAATTGCACCATTTGACTGAGAAACGGTCGCTCACTCCGGAGATCGGAGAACTGCTCAAGGCCATTGTCCAGTCTCGCTTGAACGTCCTGATCTCCGGTGGAACCGGTACCGGCAAGACGACCTTATTGAATATCCTGTCCGGATTCATCCCCAATAATGAGCGGATCGTGACGATTGAAGATGCCGCCGAGTTGCAGTTGCGTCAGGAGCACGTCGTCCGCCTGGAAACGCGTCCGGCGAACATCGAAGGGAAGGGAGAGATCGCTCAACGTGAGCTGGTGAAGAACGCCCTCCGCATGCGTCCCGACCGGATCATCGTGGGCGAGGTACGCGGCGCGGAAAGCCTCGACATGTTGCAGGCGATGAATACCGGCCATGACGGCTCGCTGACGACCGTCCATGCCAACTCCTGCCGGGACGCCCTCACAAGAATTGAAACGTTGGTCTCAATGGCCGGCTTCAACCTGGCCCCCAAGGCGATGCGGCACTATATCTCGTCGGCGCTGGACGTCATCATCCAGATCGCACGATTATCGGACGGCACGAGAAAGATAGTCAGTGTTCAGGAGATTGTCGGCATGGAGGGAGATTTGATCACGCTCCAGGAAATATTTGTCTTCCAGCAGACCGGTCTGGATGAGAGCCGAATGGTCAAAGGACGTTTCAAAGCGACCGGCGTCAGGCCCAAGTTTGCCGAACGCTTGGCTGCCAAGGGGCTTGTTCTGCCGTCGACCATTTTTGACCCCATGAAGGTGTACGAATGTTAACCGCGCTGATCGGCCTCGGTATCTTTGGCACAATCCTCCTATTCATGTATGCCTGCACCACGGCGTACCGTGTGATGGCGCCACGGGGAGTCGATCGCGCAGTTGAGCGGATTCAGAACTGGTCTTCACCGATCGAGACGGCGCCATTGGAAATAGTACGCAAAGAATCGCTGAGCGACATCCCTTGGTTGAACGATCTACTCAGGAGAGCCAGGAGGCTACAGCTATTCCGCGTGCTTCATCAACAGGCAGACTGTCGGACACCGTTGGGAGTGTTCGTGCTGGCAGCTCTAGCACTTGCGGTGAGCGGATTGTTCCTGGCCTTGTCGATGAGTCAACCTATCCTGCTCACCCTACTGTTGGGGACCATGTTGGGCGCCATTCCCTATGTTTATCTTCTTTGGCTTAAACATCAGAGACTTGCCATGTTTGAAAGGCAGCTGCCCGATGCGCTGGAACTCGTCTCGCGGGCATTACGGGCCGGTCATGCCTTTTCTGTCGGACTCAAAATGGTCGGAGAAGAGGCGGCTGATCCGATCGGGAAAGAGTTCAGACGGGTATTCGATGAGGTTTCGATGGGTGTGTCGCTGCAGCAGGCTCTCGACAACATGACCAACCGGGTCGACAGCGTCGATCTGCGGTTCTTTATCACCTCGATTCTGGTTCAGCGCGAAACCGGGGGAAATCTGGCGGAGATCATCGATTCGCTGGCCGGATTGATCCGTCAGCGGTTTGAGCTGCAGCTACGAGTCAAGGCGCTTTCAGCGGAAGGACGAATGTCCGCCGTTGTCCTCTTGGGACTTCCCATTGTAGTCGGAGTGCTGCTGTTCAAGATGAATCCCGACTACACGGGATTACTCTTTACTGATCCTATCGGTCAAAACCTGGCGACTGTCGGAAGCATCATGATGGTCGTTGGGGCGGCGGTGATGAAACGCATGGTGACCATCAAGGTCTAAGGAGCGGCGCATGGAACTCCCACTCGTTGCGGCTTCGTTCACATTTCTGGCGGTCATGATGCTGGGAACAGCATTGTATGTGTATCTGGAACGGAAAGAGGTCTTAGGGATCTGGCGTCGCCGTGCTGAGGGTCACAAAGAAAGTCTTGCAGAGAAGAACCCCTCAGGAAACATCCTTGATGCTGCTCAAGCGCAACTGCAAGCTGTGCTTGAGTGGTTTGCAAAGTGGAATCAGCCTTCCGATGCAGAAGAAACAAAAGCCACGCGTCGTCTCTTAGTGACTGCCGGCTATCGGAGCAGCAAAGCGTTGGTTTTCTTTGTCGGGTCGAAGTTGTTGTTGGCCGTCACGATGGTTGTTCTTTTTGCAATGGTTCCAGTGAAAATGCTCGGTTTTCCCAGTACCACGACCTTAGTGTTCTATTATGTCTGCCTTGCGGCATGTGGCTACTACGCTCCGTCCGTCTGGTTGAAGCGTGTGATCATCAATCGACAAGATTCTCTGCAACGGGCCATTCCCGATGCATTGGATCTGATGGTGGTGTGCGTGGAAGCAGGATTGGGGCTGGATCAAGCGATCGCTCGTGTAGGACAGGAAGTCATGCAAGCCCATCCGGTTCTAGGGGACGAGTTAAATATCCTGTCGCAGGAGTTGAGAACCGGCGTGCAGCGACAGGCAGCGCTGCGCAATCTTGCCCGTCGTACTGACCTGGAGGAGGTCAGGAATTTGGTGGCGATGTTGGTCCAGACTGACCGGTTTGGGACTAGCATCGGTCAGGCTCTCCGGGTCCATGCCGATTCAATGAGAACCACGCGCCGTCTCAAGGCGGAGGAGCTGGCGGCAAAGTTGCCGGTGAAACTCCTACTCCCCCTTATTTTCTTTATTTTTCCAAGCATGTTTATCGTGACGATCGGGCCCGCCTGTATTAGGATGGTCCGAGTGCTATTTCCGGCGCTGACTGGTCGCTAGGGTGTTCAGTCCATCAGTGGAAGGCGAGGGTGTGTTTGTCGTCTCTGCGAACGATCGCAAGCGCGGCCCTGTTACGCCGCGCTCTGTCCAATGGAGGCTTTTCCGGAAGGCTTGGCGGGCAATTCCAGGTGGACTCAACGGCCTGGGGCATTCTTGCCATTAACGCGTGCGGTGGGTCTGAGGAGCTGCTCGATCGCTCCCGGCGCTTATTGGTGCAGGAGCAACGTCAAGACGGCAGGATCTGCGTGAGCAATAACCATCCCGCTTCTTATTGGCCGACCCCTCTAGCGATTCTAGCTTGGCGCGATTCGCCTTCCAGCCGTGATGCGCAACAGCGAGCCGTTCGCTTCCTGTTAGCTAAGACAGGACTTCATTTTCCACGCACATCCGATACACCGTGGGCGCATGACTCCCTGCTCAAAGGCTGGCCCTGGGTGGATGAGTCACATTCATGGGTTGAACCTACTGCGATGTGTGTAATGGCGTTGCGAGCGATGGGATACGGCTCTCACGATCGTGTCCAGGAAGCGGTGCATATGTTGCTCAATCGTCAATTGCCCCATGGAGGGTGGAACTACGGAAATACCTTCATGTTCGGGAGGGAGCTTCATCCCATGCCTGAAAGCACTGGTGCTGCGTTAGCCGGTTTGGCAGGTATGATCGATCGGGACGTCGTTATGCCCAGCCTTACCTATCTTCAAGGTGAAGTGACACGATTGCGGACGCCGATCTCGCTCGGTTGGAGCTTGCTCGGGCTGGCAGCTTGGAGGCAGTCACCACCGAACGCGGCAGCCTTGGTCGAACGATGTTTGGTGAGTCAAGCACGTTACGGAGAGTACGAGACATCAGCATTATCTCTGCTCGTCCTTGGCGCACTCGCTATAGAGACGGATAACCAGGTTCCACTTTCATCGAGCCCTATGCGCCACGGCAATTTTCCGACTCTCAACCAATAGGCCGGAGCCTTGTGGATATTCAAGCAGATCATCAAGCAACCGCAGGCCTTACCCGCCGTGATGTATTACGAGCTGCAGCTGCCGGTCTGGTGATCGGAACCGGTCTATTGGTGGTTCCCAAGCGGTATTTTCGCCTGCCCCAACAGGCACAAACCGTTGTGATGAAAGTCGCCGACTACCAGTTGGATATGGCGGATGCTCTTACGAGAGGAATGAAGGAATTGGGCTTGAGCCAAACAGAACTACAAGGGAAGCGGATTCTGCTCAAGCCGAACCTCGTCGATACGGCCTCAGGAGCGCCGCACATCAATACGCACCCCTTGGTCCTGCGTGGGGCCATCGAGGCATTCCTTCGCTTGGGCGCCGCTAGCGTGATGGTGGCCGAAGGGCCTGCCCATCGGCGAGACACGTTGGCCATATATGAAGAGTCAGGCCTAGCCGACGTGCTGACTGAGGATCGGATCAAATTTCACGATCTTAACTACCTCACCGGCTATGAGTTGCCTAATGCCGGGCGGCAAAGCACGATGAAGACACTAACATTTCCCGGTCTATTTCAGGAAGTCGATTGGATCGTGTCCGTGGCGAAGATGAAAACGCATCACTGGGCGGGCGCCACGCTTTCCATGAAGAATCTCTTTGGGGTGTTACCCGGGATCTATTATGGCTGGCCCAAGAATGTACTGCATCAAGTCGGCATCGGTAATTCTATCTTGGACATCACTGCGACATTGAAACCTCACTTTGCCATCGTCGACGGGATCATCGGGATGGAGGGGGATGGGCCGATTATGGGGAGTCCCAAACAAGTTGGGGTGTTGGTGATGGGACGCAACCTCCCGGCGGTTGATGCCACCTGCTGCCGCATCATGGGCATCGATCCATACAAAGTCTCTTACTTGGAACAAGCAGACAATTGGTTAGGCCCGATCGGCGATGGATCAATTGAGCAGCGCGGAGAAACGATTGCTTCCGTACAGACGAATTTCGAGCTGATCGATACGATCCCGGCTCAACAGGGGATTCGGCTTACGTGATGAGGAACACTATGCATAGGCTCGTTCTACTTGTACTCTTGCTCAGCCCAGTAGCCGTGTCTTCAGCCGAATCTAAGGCTCCACCCGATCAGAAGGAGCCAAGGCTCTATGATCACTACCTCGCGTTGAAGCGCATGCAAGAAAGCATGGCAGGTCGTTCTTTGGAGGAACAGGCTCGATTGCAGCCGCAGATCAATCGAGCGGAACGTCGCGCGTGCGAACAGGTTCAGCGAGAACGGCAAGAGGGAGTGCCGAAAGAAGACTATCGCCGACAGGGAGGGGACCAATTTCTGGTATTTGCCCAGCAATTGGAGCAATACTGTCTCTCCATTCGCTAACCACTTGAGCAGTTCTTAAGGATTGGCCTACAGGGTCAGTCGGAACAAACGTGCTGCTCCTGTTCCATTAGGTTCATCGCCGGACTCACTTGGATCTCCACAAAGGTCCCGCATCGGTTGATCCAAAATTTCGGACGGGCCGGCGCAGCGGGTGACGGTATGGGGGAAGGGGAGGCCACCGCCGGCAAGTTGATCTGGACGTTGACGCTGAAGCGGGGAAGCCATCATCCGGCTGTCATGGCGCTGCATGGCGTCGCCGCTGAAATCGCGCGCTATTGTACCCGCCTCTCCATCGGCACCAAGTAAGAAAGAAACGGTGATAAAGGCGAGTACCCACCGACTGAGTTTCATGCCCTACATGATACCCCCTCAGCGCACGATTCGTTATTGGTACAATTCCTAGTGTGCCGTACCAGAAATTCGTTGCATGGCGCGACTGGTCAGGCATAGCTCGTATCCCGATCCACCCTTACGCAGGGAGACACGGCTGTCAAGCTGTGGGGTGGCACCCCGTTAGGATTCAGGAATCTGGCTGCAAGGCGGATAGCCAACGATCGCCAAGTTGCGCAGTTTCTGCTCATCCGTGAGCATGTAAGACTTCCCGACCTGATCGGACATACATGCAAGTAGCTTATCTCATTGACAGAACAAAGAGGAGCCACCATGATACGCCCCGACGCCGCCATGATCACACCTGTCGCGAATCAGAGTGAGTCCAGCAGTTCGAATCTAGGCAAGATCTCCATCGCAGTCGGCATCGCCTTGACCATCGGCGCGTTCTTCTATTTTGATCTCGGACGGTTCTTGTCGTTGGCCGCCCTGAAAGAAAATCGAGACGGTTTGCTAGCGTTTACGGAGGCGAACTTTGCCGCGGCGGTCGGGATCTTCATCGTGGCCTACGCCATCGTGACAGGGCTGTCACTGCCAGGGGCCGTCATTCTCACGTTGGCTGGAGGGTTTTTGTTCGGCGCCGTCTTCGCAACGTTGTTTGTGAATATCGGGGCGACAACCGGAGCGACCTTGGCATTTCTGACCGCGCGGTATTTGTTGCGGGATACAGTGGAGCAGAAGTTCGGGAAGTGGCTGGGGCCATTCCAAGAAGGGTTTGCCAAGAACGCATTGAGCTACTTGTTGACCTTGCGACTCATCCCGCTCTTTCCCTTCTTTGTGGTGAACCTGGTGTCTGGGCTTACGCGCGTGAATGTCGGGACCTATGTTGCAGCCACGGCGATTGGAATCATTCCCGGTTCATTCGTCTATGCCTATGCGGGACATCAACTAGGTAGCATCAACTCACTAAGAGAAGTTGCTTCGCCTAATGTTCTCGCAGCCTTTGGGCTCCTGGGACTGCTGGCACTAGTACCGGTTGTGTATAAGCGGTTTGCAGCGAAATCAGCGTGATGAATATCTCATCGTTTGACGACACACAGCAAAGGATGCGAGGCTATGATCGCACAACCTCTCCCAATGGTCATCGGAATGAGTGAGCACGATCAATCTCTGATCCTTCCGAACGACGAATTTAATCAAGACCTCGTTGCCAATGTGCATCCTGCCGATTGGGTCAACCCAGAGCCGACCGGTCGCTACAACATCGTCGTGATCGGAGCGGGGACTGCCGGGTTGATCACAGCCGTCATTGCCGCAAGCCTGGGAGCGAAAGTCGCATTGATCGAAAAACATCTGATGGGAGGAGACTGTCTCAATGTCGGGTGTGTGCCGTCGAAAGGCGTGATTCGAGCAGCTAGAGCCTGGGCCGACTTACGGAAGGCCGCAGAATTCGGTCTCCATATTCCCGCCGGTGTGAAGTATGACTTCGGCGCTGTGATGGCGCGCATGAGGAAACTGCGGGCCCGTATCAGCAAGAACGACTCCGCCCAGCGATATGCGAAACTTGGGGTCGACGTGTATATCGGCGGCGGACGTTTTCTCAATTTTGATACGGTCCAAGTGGAAGGTCCGGCTGGTGATCGGATTCTCACCTTCGCGAAAGCCGCCGTCTGTACGGGTGCAAGAGCGGACGTACCCGCGACACCCGGCCTTCAGGAAGCAGGCTATCTGACGAATGAAACCATTTTTTCTCTGACTGAGCTGCCGCAGCGTCTGGGAGTTATCGGGGCTGGGCCTATCGGATGCGAGCTGGCACAGTCCTTCGCCCGTTTTGGGAGCCAAGTCTATCTGATTGAATCGACGCATGGCATCATGCCGAACGAGGATCGAGATGCAGCGGATGTTGTTGAACAACAGATGCTTCGCGATGGTGTGAAGCTGCTCTGTTGCGGAAAATCTCTGAAGGTAGAAAAGACCGGAGGCGGGAAACGTCTGCTCGTCGATTCCCATGGGCAACAGTACGATATAGTCGTCGACGAGATTCTTGTCGGTGTCGGTCGGATTCCGAACGTAGAGCGGATCGGTTTGGAGACCGCGGGAGTCTCGTACGATAAGAACGGGATCAGGGTGAATGCCCGATTACAGTCGACCAACCCTAAGATTTTCGCGGCCGGTGATGTCTGCTCTCGCTATAAGTTTACACATGCTGCTGATGCAATGGCCCAAATCGTCATCCAAAACGCCCTGTTTCCTCATCCCTTGGGTTTGGGGTACGCCAGCGTCGAGTCGTTGAACATGCCTTGGTGTACGTTCACCGAACCGGAAATCGCCCATGTCGGGATGTATGAAAGGGACGCAAAGGAAAAGGGAATCAAGGTTGAAACCTATACATACAAATTGGACGAAGTTGATCGGGCAATCCTGGATGGAGAGGAGGAAGGGTTTGCGCGTGTACACATTCAAAAGGGGACGAGCAAGATCCTCGGGGCGACGATTGTAGCAGCCCATGCCGGCGACATGATCAGCGAATTTTCAGTTGCTATGAAGGCAGGAGCAGGGGCCAAAACGATCGCCAGTACGATCCATCCCTATCCAACCCAGGCCGAGGTCAATAAGAAGGTGGTCAATCTCTGGAGAAAAGCGCACTTTACGCAGGGGAAAAAACATCTTCTGACAAAGCTGTTCGAATGGATGAGACGCTGAGTGTTAGCCCATGAAAGACCATCCTGTTCGGCCGGCCTATGTTGTGTTTTTGGGAGGAGTCGCCATGGTTCTTACCGCCTCCTCCATTCCCACAGGGGCTCAGAGTGGTGCCGCGGTTGAAGTGGCGAAATTTTCCCGTGCGATGGTCGGCCAATCTGTTCCGGATGGTTGGAAGCCGCTCACTTTTAAGAAGGTTCCCGCCCAGACGAAGTACGAGATCGTCAACGATGGTGACGTCACGGTCGTCAAGGCCAGCAGCGAGGGGTCGGCCTCAGGTCTGACCAAGGAGGTCAAGATCGACCCACGCGAGTATCCCATTATTCGCTGGCGCTGGAAGGTCGAGAATCTACTCAAGAACAGCGATGTCAACCGCAAAGACGGGGATGACTACCCGGCGAGACTATACATTACCTTCGAATACGATCCGGACAAGGTGAAACTTTCAAGGAAGCTGAAGTATAAAGCCGGGCGCGCCATCTTTGGTGACATTCCCATCGGGGCACTCAATTACATTTGGGAGACGAAGACGCCTGTTGGAACCATCGTGGCTAATGCCTTCACGGACTTCGCGCAGATGATCGTGGTGGAAAGCGGCCCGCAGAAAGTCGGTATATGGATCGAGGAAGAGCGAAACCTCTATGAGGATTACAAAATGGCATTCGGAGAAGAACCGCCGATGATCAACGGTGTGGCTATTATGAGCGATACGGACAACACCAAAGAACGTGCGATAGCGTATTACGGTGACATTACTTTTCTGAAAGGTCGATGATCGTGCCAACCTGTGAGGACAGCAACCGTGGGCCAGAGCCTGGGTTGACCCACGGTTTGAGATAAATCAGAGTGGAAGCTTGAGGATTATTGAATGGAGTTGGCGAAGCCGCTGTGGGTGATTTCGGCGCGCACGCGGTCCCCGACCTTTTTGCTGCCGCGCAATTGCTTGGTTTCTCGGTTTATGTAGAGCTGGACCTGATTTCCTTCGTAGTCTTCGACCGTGTAGACATCGCCCTTGATGTGCTTGATCGTTCCACCGATTGTCTTCCATGCCGGACCCGGTCTACGGTCCGACAGGTCAGCGGTGGAGGGGGAGGTAGTTTCCCGCGTGGAAGCTGCGACCTCTGCTGCGGCTGCAGCTGACGAATAGGCACCCGACTTCTTCCCATCCTTTGAACTTGCGGTTGCCGTAGGAGGAGAGAGAACCGCTACTCCTCCAAGGATAACCGGAAGGATGTACTTGCGATTAATGTCCATCATATACCTCCTGGTAGAAAGCCATGGGCGTTGAACCATGGTTTGTTCAGCAAGGGATATGCCGGTCGAGATTCGTAATACCACTATGACTCTCAATAGGTTACAAAACACGACTGATGGAGCACACGGGGTTTTGAGAAGCCCGGGGGAAAAAACGGCAAGTCATTGGGCAGAACTGCACAGCGACAGCTAGGTGGACAGTTCATGCTGATACACATTGAACGCTCACAGCAGCGCTCGACCGGTCAGATCGACGGACTCGACTGGAAAGAGTGAAAGGTTGAGTCTCTTGCGAGTTCTGACTTTGGTTGCAACGGAACCAAGCTGACCGCACGCCTTGTGCAGCAAGTCGACGATCTTTCAGTATCGCTCTCGATTAGCCTCGATACCCTGGATCGCAACAGGTACGAGCGTATTCGGGGTGCTGATCAACTTCACGCGGTCCTGGGCGGCCTGGATCTTCTCCAGCACTATCGCCGTCCGAAATTCCTGACCTGTATCGTAAGCGAGATCAATCGAGATGAGGAGACCGAGGTGGGCGAGGCGACTCAGAACGCGAGCGACTTGATCGATCGGACCGGCAGGATCGATCTGGACATGGTGATCGGCCAGACCGTGTTGAACGTCCTGACAAACTTGACCGTTCCGAACGTCCGGATCATTCCGGAAGCGGGCGAGATCGTTGATTTGTAGCTGCACGGACAGCATTCACTAAACCCCTAATAAGTGGACGTTTCCGGGCTTGCCTGATAGACCAGGCACGATATGGCTCTGCGCTGTCATAGGTGTAAATCCAGCATTTCTCATGTGTCAGGACCCTGCTAGAATGCGCGTATGGATGTCATAGCCACGCATAGCAATGCGGACTTCGATGGCCTTGCTTCAATGGTTGCCGCGCACAAGCTCTTCCCAGAGGCAAAGTTGGTCTTGCCCGCCGGAGGTCAGGAGGCCGTCCGTAATTTTCTTGCCGTACACGACCTCGATATCAACAAACTCAAGGACATCGATCTTTCCCAAATCACTAGGCTGGTGCTCGTCGATACCCAAGAGCCCGACCGGATCGGAGCACTCAAAACGTGCACCGAGAATCCGGCGGTCGAAGTCGTGGTGTTCGATCACCACCCCGAACCAGACTCATCCCTCGCCGACCGTTCGAAACAGTCTGTGATTGAATCGGTCGGGGCGACGACAACGCTTCTTATAGAGCAACTCCGGCGGCGGCATATTCCCGTGACACCGTTTGAGGCGACCGTGATGGCCTTGGGCCTCTATGAAGAAACCGGGTCGTTCGTCTTTGCTTCCACGACCAGCCGGGATTTTGAGGCCGGGGCGTTTCTCGCCGCAGCCGGCGCGGATCTGAATATGGTGGCGGAGACCCTGCACCATCCTCTGGATCCTGACGCCGTGGCGCTGCTGAACGATTTTTTGGAACACAGCGAAGTGCATTACCTGGAAGGTCGCAAAGTCCTGGTGGCCACGAGCACGGTCGACCGCTGCCGCGGAGAAGCAGCCGGCGTTGTGCATAGACTCGCCGAATTGCAGGGGGTCGATGCCGTCCTCGTGGCAGTGATGATGGCAGACCGGGTGGAAGTGATCGGGAGGAGCCGCAGGCCTGAGATCGACGTCGGCTGGATCGCACGGGAATTCGGAGGAGGAGGCCACGCCGTGGCGGCAGCCGCCACGGTCAAAGGGCAGACACTTGCGGAGGTCAAAGAGCGGGTCGTTCGGCTGCTGACCACACACTATCGCCCGACTCTGCTGGCCCAGGATGTCATGACCCGCCCGGTCAAAACGATCGAGGTCGATACCAGCGTGACTGAAGCGGGACAGCGGATGACGGCCTATGGGCTGAATGTCTTTCCGATCTTGGATGATAAAGACCGTTACACGGGGCTCGTCAGTCGGGAGTCGATTCAGAAAGCCTTGTTTCATCGGCTTGGCAAGATGGCGGTGCGAGACATCATGCAGACCGACGCCTATACCGCGCAGCCGGATACACCGTTTCATGAGATCGAAACGGCCATGATCGAGCGAAACCAGCGGTTTGTGCCGATTGTCACAGATGCGAAAGTCATCGGCGTCATTACGAGGACGGATCTGCTGCGGACCTTGCACGACGATGTGTTGAAAGTCGCGAGAATGCGGACGATGCGCCCGAGCGAAGCCGACGCTGAGATCGGAGGGCCGCGCCGCAACGTGAAGGGGCTGTTGCGGAGCCGCTTGCCGCATCGCCTGGTGACATTGCTGGAGGATGCGGGTCACTTGGCTGACCGCAGCGAGGTCCCGCTCTTCGTCGTCGGCGGCTGTGTGCGAGACCTGTTACTGGGCATCGAGAATCTGGATTTGGATCTCGTGGTCGAAGGCGACGGCATCGCCTTCGCGCGAACGCTGGGTGACATGCTGCATGCGCGGGTTAAGGTGCATGAGCGATTTGGCACAGCCATCCTGCTGTTGGCGGATGGTTTCAAGCTCGATGTGGCCACCGCGCGGACGGAGTATTACGAGTATCCCACCGCCTTGCCGACGGTTGAACAGGGTTCCATCAAGAAAGACTTGTATCGACGTGACTTCACGATCAATGCCTTGGCCGTGCGCTTGAACGGGAAGGGCTTTGGCGATGTGCTGGACTTCTACGGCGGGCAACGGGATCTGAATGACAAGGTGATTCGAGTCTTGCACGGGCTGAGTTTCGTTGAAGATCCGACCCGAGTGTTTCGGGCGATCCGATTTGAATCCCGGTTCGGGTTTCATTTGGGCAAGGACACTGCGGCGTTGATCGCCGGCGCCGTCAAGATGAATTTGTTTCAACGATTATCCGGCCACCGTCTGCTGGAAGAACTGAAACTGCTGTTGGGCGAGCGGGAACCGAAACAGGCGATCATACGATTGGCGGAACTCAATCTCTTGAAGTTCATCCATCCGAAGCTGTGTTGGTCCGACCGGTTGGACCGGTTGTTGGCCGCGCTCGACGAAGCCGTCGATTGGTACCGGCTCCTGTACTTAGATCGGAAGATGGAAGTCTGGTTAGTCTACATGATGGGACTTCTCGATACATTGCCTGATCGTGCTGTGAAGGACGTGCTCAAGCGGTTTCCCTTGTCCGAACAGGAAGCCACCAGGCTCAAAATGGTTCGCGTGGGCTGTCACAACGTGATTCGCCGACTTGCGTCGAAACGACCGCTCAAACCGGCAGACGTGTACCACCTCCTATCGGGACTATCCGATGAAACGCTTTTGATCCTCATGGCGAAGAGCAAAGGAGAAACAGTCAAGCGGCAGGTCTCGGCCTTCCTCACGACCTATCAGCATGTGAAACCGGCTCTCACTGGGACCGATCTCAAGGCTATGGGATTGAAACCGGGCCCGCAGTTCAAGAAGATCCTCGACCGATTGCTAGCTGCACGTCTGAACGGCGAAGTAAAAACTGAAGCAGAGGAACGGCAGTTCGTTCAACAGGTGGGTCGAGACCCCAAGTGAGGTGTTTGAAGTCTTGGAAACAACAGCGGACGGATGTGAAGGATTGGATGGCACGCATAGGATAACCTGTTCAACAGCCTGAGTGGCTACCCACCTGGAATCGCAGCGCACTTGCCGGAATAGTCTCCCCATTTATTCTTTCACCCCACTGCTCGCAGTTGTTCTCTCCGTAAACAATTGCAAAAGTTTCAGTTTTTGGAGTCAAACCTGACGCAACGTGATATCCAACAGTTAGTAAGACCACTATTGCCATAAATACATAGTTAGTTATTGCCATGGTAGATGACGCTATTTGGCAGATCTGTGTCTACGGGTTATGTGTCGGCCTGGTGATTGCCGTCATGCTGGGACTTCCACCCTTGCTTGGCGAACGTCATTGGAAAAAGCCAGAACGTCGCTCCGACAGCGCAACGGCCATTCCCTATGAATGTGGTATTCAGCCGACTGGCAGCGCTCAAGTGCGCCCACCGGTGCAATATTACTTGATCGCTATGTTCTTCGTCATTTTTGATGTGGAGGCGGCTTACCTGTATGCCTGGGCGGTTGCGGTGCCAGAAACAGGCTGGCTTGGTTTTATTGAAGTGAGCATCTTTGTGGCCATTCTCTTGGCATCTCTTGCCTATCTGTGGCTTACCGGTGCGCTCGACTGGAATACACAATCTCAACGTCCGCCTGTCCGTCATCACCGGAAACCACACGCAACGGAGGTCAAGGAGTTCTACGATGACAGAGTGGCGTAATGGCAGACTCGAGGGTGTGCGTATTACAGACGGCGGCGACGGCTCGTTAACTTCTGTCGTCGGCCAGTCGGTACTCTTTGCGAGCCTTCAGGACCTCTTGGCATGGGGGCGCAAGAACTCACTCTGGCCGCTGAACTTCGGCCTGTCGTGCTGTTTCGTCGAAATGGCGACGAGTCTTACCAGCGTATACGACGTAGCTCGGTTTGGCGCAGAAGTGGTACGCGGCTCGCCACGGCAGGCCGACGTGTTGGTCGTGTCAGGAACGGTGTTTATTAAGGTTGCTCCTGTCATCAAGCAGCTGTACGAACAGATGCTTGAGCCGCGTTGGGTGATTTCCATGGGTTCCTGTTCGAATTCCGGAGGCATGTTCGATGCCTACTCTGTCGTACAGGGTGTCGACAAATTCCTACCCGTGGACGTCTATATGCCAGGATGTCCCCCGCCACCGCATGCCTTTATGGAATGCCTGCTGCTCCTACAGAACATGGTCGCATCAGAGCGCCGGCCGTTGAGCTGGC
>JARFPM010000090.1 GCA_030444405.1 Nitrospira sp. | reverse complement strand
TCCAGCTGTTCTGCTTCGCAAACCGGTCGCTCACGCTCGATCCACTCCTTCCAGTCAATTTCCTTTGGGGTGGAAAGGGGCGGACCTTGGATCTCGCGGCGTACGACGACGACGTGATCAACCGTGGGGCAGGTCTTGAGAGCTTCGTCGACGACGGACTTCAAGTGGATCACTTTGCTTCGGTCAAATCCGACATCAGCCGTAATGACGACCTTGGCTTCAGCATCGTTGATACGACTGGCGAGGGCTGGCGCGCTGAAACCCGAATAGACGACGCTGTGGATCACGCCGATCCTGGCGCAAGCCAGCATGGCGATGACTTGTTCGGGGATCTTCGGCAAATAGATGGTGACACGATCGCCTTGCTGGAGGCCAAGCTTTTTGAGGGCGTTGGCGCAGCGGTTCACTTGTCGGTACAGTTCGGCATAGGTGAAGATTCGTTCTTGATCGTTTTCACCCACCCAGACCAATGCGACTTTGTTTTTTCGCCAGGTCTTGATGTGGCGGTCCAGGCAGTTGTAGGCGATGTTGCATCGAGCTCCGACAAACCATTTTGCCCAGGGATAATTCCACTCCAGGACCTTACTCCAAGGAGCGAACCACTCCAGCTCCTTCGCTTCGTGGCTCCAAAATGTTTCAGGGTCGGCGATGGATTTTTTGTACTCGGTCTCGTAGTCTTTGATAGAGGCTTCGGCTATTGTCTTGGCGGTCGGCTGGTACGTCCGACTTTCCTTCAACAGGGTCTCAATCTTTTCACTCATGGCGGGTCGCGTCTCCTTCCTTAGCGCAGTCCATAGCTGACGCGTAATTATGGAGAAAGTTGAGGACGCCTGCAACCGTACAGTTGCTTCGAAATGATTCGGCTGTGGCGCTGATCATGCTTTCCTATTCCGTTTCTTGACACTTGTCTGAAGCCGGGAATAGGCTGATAAAATAAACTATGCAAGGCATCGTATGAGAAGTCCGTTGACCATTTTCCTCAGCCTGCTTTTCATTGTCGTTCATGTGGTTGCCACTCTTACGGTGATCGGCCTTTCGACCGCTGAGGCTCAATCGGGAAAACCGGAAGGTCTGTACTATAAGTCTTGGGCGATCATTATTGGGATCGAAAACTACGTCTTGGCTCCTCCCATCCCGGGAGCAATCAGCGATGCCAAGAAGGTTGCTGAGGCGTTTCGGCGGTTGGGGTTCGAGGAGGTGGTCGAGTTCTACGACAAGGATGCAAGCTCGCGACGCCTCCATCAGCTCTTGAACGACATGTTGCCAAGAAAAGTCGGGCGCATGGACCGGCTCGTTATTTTCTACGTGGGTCATGCCGGGTTTATGCAGGATTCCGATGGGCAAGATCGAGGGTACCTGGTGCCGTTTGATGCACAGGTCAATAACGCAACGAAGTCGATCACGGTCGAGCACTTAAAAGAATTTACGAGGCGGTCGGCTTCCAAACACACGCTGCTGATTCTCGATGCGCCGCTATTCGGATGGGAGACAACTGAGCCACCGGGGCTTTCATTGGAAGGGCGGCTGGCTCCGGAATCGGATACGGATCGGCGTGCGGTCCAAGTCATCAGCGCGGCAGGTAAAGGAGAGGCCGCCTTTCGCGCCGAGAAGAGTAGTCGCTTTGTTGAGGCCTTGCTGGGCGGACTTTCAGGTTCAGCCGATCTGGACGAAAACGGCTGGCTCATGGCTTCCGAGTTGGGAGCCTATCTCGTGCAACGGGTCGCGGCGGCTACCGATGGTATGCAACGTCCATCGATTCTACGGATCGACGGTGATGGAGACACGGCGCTGGTCGAAGGACGGAGGTCGGCGTATACGCTGGGTGCCGGGCCTCGGACTTCTTCTGAACGGCAACAGGAGGCGAAGGCTCAATACAAACGGGCCGTTGCGTTGTTGCAGGAAGGAAAGTCCGCGGAAGAGGCGTTAGAGCGACTGGATCGCGCGATCGGCTACGATCCTACCTACGGCGATGCGTATGTCCTGAAGAGTTATGTTCGATTGGAGGTTGTGCCGAATCTAGACGAGGCCTTGGCTACCGGCCTGCTCGCAGTGAAATACGCGCCCGAGAACCCGGATTCGTTTTACACGCTGGGTTTGATCTACGAAAAGCGCGGCAAATTTGTGGAGGCTGAGACCGCTTTCCGACAAGCCTTGCGTGTGAACAACACCTATCAGGATGTGTATTTCGCATTGGGGACACTGTATGCCGATCATCTCAACGATCAACCGAAGTCGGTCGAGGCGTTTCGCCGGTACTTGGAACTGGGCGGCACACATGCACGGGCCCAAGCAGCCGTCAGCCAAGCCGATCGCACTCTAATGCCTTAATTGCTTTCCCCACCTTTCAAGTATCCAAGGCCGATCTTGACCGCTCGACGGGTGATTTCCGCCCAACGTGCCTGGGGGTAGGCAGAGAGTACTACAGCAGCCTTGGGATCCTGGATCTCCAAGTTCAGAATTCTAATGATGCCTTCGTCGATCTGAATGTCTGCCAAAGATTTCCCCTTCCATGATGAAGAGACCGCTCGAAGCAGGCGTTGCGTTGACGGATCTAAAAACGCATGCTAGCATAATTCCAACGTTTTTTCTCGGGATATTCTACGTACAGTAAATGTACGTACTCACCTCAAGGAGGATTGTATGATCCTGTCACACGCGATTCATTCGAGGTTGGTCGGTCCTGGTCTCGCCGTCCTTCTCGTCATGGGACTGGCGGCTTGTGGCGGTCCTCCTAAGTGGGTTGAAAAGGGGTCCGGAGCTTTTAATGAAAAAGACAGCAAAGCTTTTTACGGGGTAGGGGCAGTCGCGGGGGTCCGTAATGCGCCGCTTGCCTGGGATACGGCCGAGAATCGCGGTAGGGCCGAGATCGCCAAGACATTTGAGACCTACACCGGGTATCTGATGAGAGACTATGCGGCCTCGACGACCGCCGGAGATTTTAGCCGGAATACGGAAGAGCAGAATGTCGAGCGAGCCATCAAGACCATCACGACGACGACACTCAGCGGAGTCCGAAAAATTGATCAGTACATGGATTCCAAGACAAACACCTATTACGTGTTGACCAAGTTGAGTTTGGAGGATATGAAGAACAACTTGGAACAGGCCAAAGAGCTGAATGCACAAGTACGTGACTACGTGCGAAGGAATGCCGACCGTCTGTTCGAACGGTTGGAGAAGGAAGAGGAGAAGCGAGGCGTCCGCTGAACTACATGAATAATGAAATGTCTACCTCTTCTCGGAGGTCCATGGTGATCCGGATGTTTCGTCCTTCGCTTGTCGTCACCGTGAGCGTCGTCCTCGCCTTGTCAGGGTGTGGACACGAAACAAAGGTGACCCGTGTCGACAGCGGGGTCGTTACTGATTTGAGCGGCCGGTGGAACGACACGGATTCCCGCATGGTCGCCGAAGCGATGGTCAAGGATGCACTGCAATATCCGTGG
Source organism: Nitrospira sp. (assembly GCA_030444405.1). Lineage (GTDB taxonomy): Bacteria > Nitrospirota > Nitrospiria > Nitrospirales > Nitrospiraceae > Nitrospira_D. The sequence continues at coordinate 8,392 of JARFPM010000090.1, read as the reverse complement.
CTGGGGAATTTCGAAAAGACGAACCAACGTCAGCCCGTCGTCGTCGTAGGGACGGTCCTGAATAGCAGTCATGAACATATCAACGTGCAAACTTTCATCACGGATTTGGAACGAGAACTCACCAACTCCCAGAAAGTCACGTTCGTAGCCGGCAAAGGCGAGCGGGACGAAGTTCGAAGCGAACGGAAAGAGCAAGCCATCTACGCGCGCGAAGAGACCCAGAAATCCCCCGGCAAAGAGACCGGGGCCGATTTCATGATGAAGGGTACGATCGCCACCATTCTTGACGAAGCCGATGGGACCAAAGCGGTCTTTTACCAAGTGGATCTTCAGATGATCAATCTGGAGAACAATGCGAAAGCCTGGTACGGGCAGAAGAAGATCAAGAAGGTGGTCGAAAAGAAACGTACGGTCTTTTAGGTTCCGCGGACGCTGTTGAACCCATTCCTTCCACGCTTTGCCCACGGGCCGATCTCCTTGCTGCCGTTTCTTGCCGTTCTCGTGCTTGTGACCGGGTGTGGTCCTTCCGTCAATCGTTACCTCCTCGTCGAACAAAGCCTCCTTGCCGGTGATCCGCAACGGGCCGCCTCGATCGTCGAGCAGACTGAGAAGGAGTATGGCGCGAAGGGGCGCTTACTGTATGCAATGGATCGCGGAATGGTGCTGCAGTTGGCCGGCCGATATCAGCAAAGCAGTGCGGCTTTGGAACAAGCGGAAGAAGAGGTCGAGCGGCTCTATACCAGGACCATCCGTTCGGAAACCGCCGCATTTCTCACCAACGACAATATGTTGCCGTATGAGGGGGATGCCTATGAGCATGTGATGATCAACGTGGTGAATGCGTTGAACTATGCGGCACAGGGACAGCTTCAGGAAGCATTAGTGGAAGCGCGACGTATCGACCATCGCCTGAATGTGCTCAGTGACAGAGTGAAGGATGCCGCTAGATACCGGAATGACGGGTTTGCTCGGTATTTGAGCGGTATCCTGTACGAGGCAACCGGTGATCTCAATAACGCGTTTATCGCCTATCGCAATGCACATGAAGCGTATGGATCGACGCGAGGGTGGTCGAAGATGTCCGTTCCCCCGTCCCTGCGCTCCGATCTCTTGCGCACGGCAGAGGCGCTCAGCTTAACAACCGAGTTTGCCGAGTATCGACAGGCTTTCCCTGACGTTGAGTGGCAGTCTCGTTCATCCCAAGAGCAGCTCGCTCAAGTCGTGATGTTCAGCTATAATGGTCGGGCTCCGCGCAAAGAGGACCTGTTCTTGGACTTACCTATTAGTCTGGATGCCGCACAGTTAGTCTTGTTGAATCGAGGAGTCTTCCAATCACCCTATCCACGAGATCGGGTCGCGGACAGCGTATTGTATGGACTCAATGGAGAAGTGGTCCGCGTTGCGCTTCCGCGGTTAGTCCCGCAAAAGACGCGGGTGGTATCCGAAAGCATGACGCTGACCGATTCTCTTGGACATTCGGTCACTGTGAGATCTGAGCCGGTGCAGAATGTCACCGCCCTTGCAGAAAAAAGCCTTTCGGAACGTCTGCCGGCGATCACTGTGAAAGCGCTCGCCCGAGCTGCGACAAAATTTGTGATGGCGGAAGGCGTCACCAGAGGTGCGCAGCATGCGGCTGGAAAGGATGGCGCTCCATGGGTTGGACTGCTGGTCGGGTTGCTCACCCATGGGTTGGCCGTGGCCTCCGAAGAAGCCGACAAGCGAAGCTGGCAGACCTTGCCCGACGAAATTCACATGGCCCGGGCGTCAGTTCCGCCAGGTCAGTACCAAGTGTCCATTCGACCGTCTGGGCATGGGGCGACTGAGGGGAAAGATGGACAAACGGTCACACTTACGGCTGGTCAGACGATCTTCATTCTCCAGCGCGTGATGCAATGATGCGTGCTGATTGGTCTTTTTTCAGACAAGGCGTCTCGGTTGTCCTGTGCCTGTGGTTAATGGTGTCCGCATCCACTGCCTGTACCTGGTTTATTGGTAAAGAGAAACCGGGGTGGGTCGATGGCCGGACCGCGGAATATCCATCGACTCAATACCTGAGCGGGGTCGGTCAAGCAGACACGCGAAGCAATGCGGAAGATCAGGCGTATGCGGCCGTGGCCCGCATCTTCAAGGCAGAAGTTGCGGCGCAGGCGAAGGACTGGGAATCCTATTTCGTTGTGGAGAATCATGGGGTTACCAACGCTGAGCGACGACTCACGATCGACAATGTGACGAAAGTCTCGACCGACAAAGTACTCGAAAACGTCAGGATCGCGGATACGTGGTACGACTCGGATAGCCGTTTGCACTACGCTCTGGGCGTGATGAATCGTTCTCAGGCCGAAGCCGCGTTAATGGAGAAGGTATCGGCGTTGGATCGTGCGATCGAGGCGGATATCGCAGAGTCACGGCAAGCGATCGACAAGCTTGCCAAGGTTCGCGCCCTTCGGCGGGCCGGCAGAAATCTCGTTCTGCGGGAGGCATACAACACGGATTTACGAGTGATCCGTCTCAGCGGGCATGGTACCCCATCCGCTTATCAGGTAAACGAATTGTCCGGTGAATTGGAGCAATTTCTTGCTACGAATCTGGTGCTTGCGGTACAAGTGTCCGGTGACCATGCAGAACCGGTCGGACGTGCGCTGGCGGAAGGGCTTATCCGGGAAGGACTTCGTGTGACCACAAAGCCGGAAGGTGAAGAAGCTGGTTCCCCGGAATTGATCGTCCGAGGCACTGTCCGTCTCTATCCCATCGAGGTGCGGGACCCGAATTTCAAGTACGTTCGGTGGTGCAGTGATTTTGAGGTCTTGGAGCCGGGGACGCGGCGGGTCGTTGGGGCTACGGCGCACGGTGGGAGGGAGGGGCACCTGACGGAGCGTGAAGCAACGGCGAAGACGCTGCGTGTGATGCAACAAGAGTTGTCGTCGGATGTCGCGAAGGCGATTGCCGGCCACATCTTCGGCGAGGTGGCGTTGCCTGAGAAGGCGACAATGCCGGCGAGTTGCCCACGAGAAGAATCAGGGGTGAGACGGTAAACGAACGTTCTTTATGAGGAGGCATCGATCGTGAAAAAGACAGACGAATTATCCGTCAGCCGAGCTCCACGCAGCAGGGGGCGGGGGCTGACCAAGTTAGGACAAAAGATATCAAGCCGTCTGGCCAAGCGGCGATTGAACGACCGACTGAAAGAAGATACGTCGTCCTTCAATAGGGGTAATCTTGCCGACACCTTGCGAAAAGAAGGGTACGAAGAGGTGCCGCTTGATGAACTGCAAGATAGGCTCTCCAAGCTCCAAGGGCCGCTTGCAGAGATCATTCTGAAGGGGAGGGTGTAAGGGGATGCCATACTACTATTTCGACTCAACCGCACTCATTAAGCGCTACAGCATGGAACGGGGCACGAGGATCGTGAATAAGCTGATGGTGAAGCGTGGGAAGGTCGCGATCGTGCCGACATGGACCGTGACGGACTTCTATTCAATTCTGTGTGCGCGTGCTCATGAGGGGCAGATCACGCGGGATGATTGCTACTCGGTTCTCTATAAGTTCGAAATCGAATCCAAGCAGGGACTCTACCAATTTATCGCACCGACGATGGAAACCTATCTGGCCACGAAAGAATTGGTCTTGGAGTATCCGTCCCTGCGATCACCTCAGGTGATGCATCTGGCATTGGCATTGGAGCTGAAGCCGTTGCGATTGACCGTGGTCAGTGCGGATACCCAGCTCTTGGCGGCGTCAAAAACGGCAGGGCTGCATATAATCAATCCGGCAGAAGACTAGCAGCCTGTTGAAAAAGTCCGCCAGCGGCGTTCTCTCATCGCTTAGAGGCTCACCGTACGGCCCGGAGTACGCTTCGCCTCTTCGCTTGCTGCGGCCTTGCTGGACGGCCTTTTTGAACAGCCTGCGGCTTTTGTGAGATGATCTGAGACTTCTGGAACTCCATCCTGCTGGCACTGCAAACGTTTCTGAATGAGGACGATCATGTGGCTCGGATGTTGACTGATCGGCCGGGGGAGAACTCTTCCGAGGCCTGTCTGAGCAATTCCAAGACGGCACGATTCCATCCGGCAGGGCCGATGCCCGGTGCGCGAATGAGGTTCGGCAGGTTGATGTCAGGATCATACGAGCCGTCTGGCTTTTGCACCAACACCGGACGATCGACTGTCAGTAAGAGAGGAAGATCGTTCAGGCTATCGCCGATGCCGATGGTTTCTATGTCGTCCGGCGGATTAGCCAGTCGCCCCTGCCGTTTGTAGCAGCGGAGAAGAATCTGTGCGGCACGACCTTTGTCGTTGGTTCCCGTCAAATGAAAGAAACGCCCACCCCTTGTCCAATTCAGACCTCGTGTCACGATCTGGCGACAGACTTCCTCGATCAACTTGGGAGGACCGTTCACCAAGAACGGCTCATCGAATTCCCGCAGCATAGCTCGCAGCGCATCTTCTCGGGAAAGTCCTGTGTTTGTCATGACTTCCTCGACCGACAGGTCGCCGAACCCTCGGAGCGGCGTGCCCACCGCTTCTTCGATTTGGCGGAGCACATCCCGGAGGAGCGCATAGGGCGTACCGAGTTCGATGGTATGATAGCTGGAGCGGCGTCGCGACCGCTCCAGGGGGAAGTCAAAGGTATCGAGGGGCACAAACACCGCCGCGCCATTCTCGACGATGAAGGGATGGTGGTGATTCAGGCGCTCTCGAAGCGGTTCGATTTCTGCGCGGGTCTTTCCGGAGACGAGAATGACCGGAATGTTCTCCGAACGAAGGGCCTCGAGTGCCGGTCTCGCCTCGTCGAAGGCATACGTGTTGTTGTCCAAGAGACAGCCGTCTAGGTCTGTAAATAGGATATAGCGTGACATAGGTTTAGAGATGTCGTAAGTCCTCGTTGATTTGCGACCGGGAATGTCCGGCCAGACGTCGTTCCAGGAAATCCTTCGCCAGATCCTTACCGCCCAACCCCAGCGCCAGTGCAGCGGCCAGGACGAGACCCCCCCAGGTAATGCCGAATCCGACGACGACGATGTGTTGGGCAATTCCCAACTGTTCGAGCGCCATAGCCACCGTCAAGAGCTGAATGCCCCACCGTGTCCCGGCCGCGATCCAGCGGGCCGGAGGCAGCCCCGCGTTCACGGCGGCGATGAGGACGGCCTGCGACACAAAATTCGAGACGAGATAGCCGATGATCCCGATCACGGCCGCTGTGACCAAATGGGGAATATAGGACAGGAGCGAATGAGCCGCTTCGTTGATCGGGGCGACGTCGAGCGCACTCAGCGATGCCGTCGTGGCGAAGATCACAATCAACCAGTAGGTGATGCGACCGATGATGTAGGACGGATCAGCTTTAATGCCTCCTCGGAGGAGGGCGGCCGCGATACCGATCCGGTCGCAGAGCCGATCCAGGCCGACGACGCGAAGCAGCCGTTCCATCAAATGCCCCATGCCCCAGGCGGCGCCCAGACCGACCAGCAAGAGAATCATCATGGCCAGGACATTGGGGAGAATGGCGAGGACACGTTCACCGAGAGCGGCGACTGGTCCGAGTAACGTATGTTCCCAGCTTGAAGTCATGGCTGACTCCTTTCAGGCCTCGCGCGAGCAGTACCGATGACTTCGCGCGCGTCATAAGACTGAGGCCAACGTGTGACAAGATACTCTTTCTGTTTCTCGAACGTCCGGCAGAGCGCTTCGATGAGGTGCTCGGCTTCTGCCGAGGTCAACCCCTGGCTATCCAGCACGAATGACGCGGTCTTCCCCAAATAGAGTGGGGTCAGAGCTTTGAGGAGATGTTCTTGTGGGAGCACGCTCCGATGGTGCGCGAGGGCGGCATCATAAATAATCTGGGCCCACAGCGAATCAGGAATGCGGAAATCCCGTAGAGGGACGTCCCGAAGGCGGGACAGCTGCTCCAGTGCGTCTTCAGAGAGAATGCGCGCCCAAATATTGTGCAGATCCGTCAGCCCGAGATGGAACAAGTCCACCATCCGTTCGACATTGACGTTCACCGGCTCAACTCCCACCTCATACTGGAAGCCAAAGAGCGGCACCTTTCGCGAGTCTGTGACGGGCAGCCAGCCGGGGGCATGGGCTTCCATCAAGGCGAACAGGGCTCCCACCACCTGTCGTAACATGGAGGAGAGGTCGGCGGCAGGGTCCTTGGGATCATGAATCTTGGCTCCGAGAAAACTCTGGCACACCTGGGCCCCGCTCGTAATGGCCTCGGTCGTCATCCAAATATCGATCCCGAAGCGCGCCACATCGGACTCCCAGACATGCTTTTCGAGATAGTGTTGGGCCAGTTCTCCGGTGAATCCGAAATCTCCGCCGATCGGCTGACGGACCTCTTGCCCGTAGAGGGCTCTGGTAAGGGGATAGGCGATGCTGTTGGTGATGGTCCCGTCGTACTTGTGGCGCCGATAGTACGGGGCCACATAGTCGTAGCCTTCTTTGATAATCGGATGAAGGAGCAGTTCCATCCACTCGGGTGTGATGCTGCGGACGTCCGAATCGACGACGGCACAAGCTTTGACTTTGAGCCGCCGCGCGATCTCGAAAATCGTGCGAAACGCGCTGCCCTTGCCCGGGATACCGTGATAGGGCGTGACAATCCGGTGTAGCGTGCTCCGCCGATCGCTGATAAAGAGGGGTTCCAAATCGACCATAGTGTGGGCGACGATGGCCGGGGTGTCGTCGGTAGAGCCGCCGTCGGCATTCACCAGGACGGCACGATGGCCGTGAAAGTATTTTGCCAGCCCCGCCCCGACGGCGCGCACGACATGTCCGATGGTCCCCGCATTATTGAAGCTGGGAATGCCGACCAGAATGTCGGCGCTGCGCATCGCTCCCAGCAGCTCTTCGGTTTCAGGAGTGAGTGGGATATAGCCGGCGTTCATGAGACGGGCTGCCGTGTTTCAGCCGCGGGATCCCAGGCATGGTCTTGTTCCACGGCGTCCATGAGCCGATGAAAAATGTCGGGTACGGCGTGGGTAACGCGACTCCAGTTCGAGATCATGGGGACGCCCAACGGGTCTTCGAGGAAACTGTCCGTGGCCAACATCATTCCGCGCAGAAACACTTCGACGGCGCGCCGCTCTTCGTGGCGGTCGAAGCGCAAACTGTTGATCGCCGCGTCATTTTCATACCGACTGATCGCTTCTTGCGCAGCCTGAAGATATGTGGCCCGCAACGTCTTGAGCGTGCTTTCCGAGAGGACCAGCCCTTCGCTCGCCAGGTTGCGGAACAGCGATTTTGTGATGTCCACGCACATTTTCAACAAACCTGCATACCGAAAACTATCCAGAAACGAGAGGAGGGGATGAGGCCCGACCAGCAATTGGAGACTGCGGATCAGCGGAGTGATGAAGAGACGCGTCACACGTCCATGCATGCGGTCCGTGACGCGGCTGTAATATCCCTTACAAAATTCGTAGGCGAGGTTCGGATTGGCGACTGGGTAACAGAGGCGGGCGAGGTACTGACTGTCGTAACTCACGATGTCGCAGTCATGAAGGGCGATCACCTGGCTCTGGCCACGGGCCAGCACATAGCCGTAGGCTGTCCAACATCCGCGTCCTTTACCCTGGTGTCCGATATCGATTTCATGCGAGACCAGGGTGTTCAAAATCGCCTGGATACGGGTTCCGTCGTTCCAGACGACGCGGACTCGTTGGGGGAGCTGAGAAAAGAATTGCTTGGCCAGCCTGAATTCCAACGCAGAGGCCTGATCCAAAGAAATGACGATCTCGTGGATATATCGAACCTCGCTGAGGGTCTCGACGATTCGCTTGAGAGCGGGGCGTTCCAGCTCGGCATAGAGCGAAGGGAGGACCAGAGCGATCGGCGTCGTTTTCGCATACCGTTCGAGCTCCTGCTCGAGCTGCTCGATATTGGATTGACCGAGCCGGTGGAGAACGGTCACGACACCATTTTGATAAAAGTCAGACACGGTATTTCCTTTGCGGATCCTTGATTATTGCTGAAAGCCGGTCTCGCGTAAAGTCAGATAGATGTGAAGAGCCGCATTATACCCCGGCTACGCTCAATACAAACAGCGGAAAAATTGCAGGGACTATACCATCGTTGATGATTGCCAAAAACCATAGACTTATCGCTTCACGCAATGATTTACGGGGAAGCGAGTGAGAATATCCTATGGAGATGTATGGAAAAGCAGGCAGGGGTGAAGGGTTTCTCCTAAGGCTTATCGGTCGAAAGCTTCTTCCCCAGGCGTCTCGCCAATCGCACCATCCCTGGAGATCGATCGCTTGGGCTCAACAGCACGTTAAGGAGATGAAGTTGGTTTTGGTCTGCAAAGGCGTCGGCAAGTCGCTGCTCAAACTCTCTCTGCGTACTCACGCGTGAGCCCTTCCCGCCCCCGATCAGGTCGCAGACTCGCT
>JARFPM010000157.1 GCA_030444405.1 Nitrospira sp. | reverse complement strand
TATCTAATCCTGTTTGCTCCCCACGCTTTCGAGCCTCAGCGTCAGAAATGTTCCAGAGCGCCGCCTTCGCCACCGGCCTTCCTCCCGATCTCTACGCATTTCACCGCTACACCGGGAATTCCGCGCTCCTCTCCCATCCTCTAGCCGAGCAGTCCCCTCCGCCCTTTCCGGGTTAGGCCCGGAGATTTCACGGAGGGCTTACCCAACCGCCTACGCTCCCTGTACGCCCAGTAAATCCGAACAACGCTTGCCACCTTCGTATTACCGCGGCTGCTGGCACGAAGTTAGCCGTGGCTGCTTCTGCAGGTACCGTCCGAACGGTTACCCGTTCCATCTTCCCTGCCGAAAGGGGTTTACAATCCGAAGACCCAATATTCCTTACTGCTGCCTCCCGTAGGAGTCTGGCCCGTGTCGCAGTGCCAGTGTGGCTGATCGTCCTCTCAGACCAGCTACCCGTCGAAGCCTTGGTGAGCCGTTACCTCACCAACAAGCTGATAGGACATGAGCCCATCCAAGAGCGCGATACCCACGGTATCGCTTTCTCTCCCGATCCGCAGACCGAGAGTCGTATGCGGTATTAGCTAACCTTTCGGCTAGTTATTCCCCACTCGAGGGTAGGTTACCCATGTATTCCTCACCCGTTCGCCGCTTTACAAACGTATTGCTACGTCTTCTCGCTCGACTTGCATGTATTAGGCGCGCCGCCAGCGTTCGTTCTGAGCCAGGATCAAACTCTCAAAAATAGGTGTTCTTCAAATTTGGACCAAGGGCCACCACTTCAATACACCTTACACCTTGCTCAACGTCCTCTATTCAGTTTTCAAAGAACGATCACGTTCATCACGCGAGCCGCGCACTATACAACGTGCAGCGTAGCGTGTCAAGGGACCCGCTCGAAATAAATTCGGGTAGTTTCCCTTTGGCACCGCACCGTGACTCGCCGTCAGGCGCGGTCATCAGGCAGGAACACAGTACCAACGAACAGGAGGGAACATAACAAGGTATTTCCCAAGAGTCAAGGGCCTGGTCAGCGTTTAATCGAAACAAATGAGAGATTTTCACAATTTATTTTCGATCCGTCGCCGCGCGCTATTGAAGACGCTCGGACTTGGAACGCTGGTCGGCAACGTCGGCGGGCGCGATGCCGTCGGCGGCGTCTTCGGCCGCATGTACGCAGTTCCTCCTCAAGACCCCACCAACGTCACACCCAACTCAAATTTGACCGTAGTGAACTACACCGATGCATCCGTTTCCGCGTCCTGTGATCTGAATGTCGACCAGCGAACACTCCACATCAAGGGCTCCGCATAAACCTCCATGTCGCGTGGATGGCGCACTATTTCACACCACGACTCCTGCGATCAGATCTCCACGTTGATGCGTATCGACACGTTGCCTGGCGCCGATAGTATGGGAACGGCGACCTGGCGCGGTATCTCGCTCAAGCAACTGCTCCTCGACTGCGGCGCAGACGCCGACACGGCGCGCGATGTGGTCTTTCGTGGAATTGACGGCTACGACGACAGTATTCCATTCACACGAGCGATGCAGGATGACGTCATACTTGCCTTCCTGATGAACGGCGAGAAGCTACCCAAGGAACACGGGTTCCCAATCCGCCTCCTGGTACCAGGGCTCTACGGCATTAAGAACGTGAAGTGGATCGTTGAGATCAAAGTCCATCCCGGCGACTACAAGGGCTACTGGCAGCCCAAGGGCTGGACCGATGACGGCACGATCAAGGTTTTTCGCACATCGATTCGCCCGGACATTACCAAACCTTGCGCGGACCGGAGCACACCTTCCGCGGCATCGCCTTCGGTGGGCCAAACAGCATCAGTAAAGTGGAGTTGAGCTTTGATGCAAACCGCACCTGGAACGACTGCCGAATCGAGCCACCCATGTCGCCCCATTCCTGGGTCATCTGGAACTACACGTGGCAGCCACCGAATCCTGGGAAATTCCAAACCGTCGTACGCATCACCGACATGAAAGGGCAACTCCAGATCGCGGAGGATGTGCGACCGCAGCCGGCTGGCACCAGCGGATATCACACGATCATTTCAGAAGTGGAGCAGACATAGCCCACACCCTCCATTAGCGCTCCCGGCAAACTCGTCCCGATCTTGACGTACATACACTCTGTATGTACACTCGTCGCGTGAGGTTCGAATGGGACGAAGCCAAGTGCAAAGCCAATATTGCCAAACATGGAATTGATTTTCGGGATGTGCCGGAGATGTTCACAAGCCTCATGTTGGTTGGGCCTGACAATCGAAATGACTACGGCAAAACGAGGAAGATCGGCTTCGGGTTCATTCGCGGGCGCCTGATGGCTGTAGCCTTTACTGAGCGCGAGCCCGCGTCGATTCGCATCATTTCAGCACGAAAGGCGAACAAACGTGAAAAAGTCCACTACCAAGAAGCGATCGCGGACGAACTGGGCAAGAATTGACGCGCTCAAGGATAAGGAGATCGATGCCTCCGACATCCCGGAGCAAGGAAAAGCTTTCTTTAAACGTGCGGTGCTCAGGCTTCCCGAACCAAAGACCGCGGTGACCATTCGTTTGGATCGCCAGGTCTTGAATTGGTTCAAAGCCAAAGGGCCAGGATATCAAACACGTATTAATGCCCTACTCCGCGCCTACATGGAAGCGCACAAAGGATAAGATGACGGTGTGGCCCCTTCGCTGGAAGGGATAGATGACCAAGAAAGTCGGTCTCAATGGTAGCGGCTGATCTGCCCGCCCCGCTCGCAGAGGCCGCACGATCAGAATGTGCTCTTTCGATGTGCTCAGTGAACGACGGTCCCGTTACCCTCGCTGAGAAGGAATAAGGAAACGAAGACGAGAGAAGGTCTAGCTATTGCAACTCAAACAAAGATCCACAACCCCTTTCCTACTTTCTCGACAATACGGGAACGGTTTCCGCACCTGTCACCCAACACAAAATGAAAATCACCAGCTCTCTCTTTGAAGCCGGCCTCAAGTGCACAACGAAATGCTTTCTCCGATCATTCGGCGAAACAGGGACAGGGAACGCCTATGCCGACTGGGTTCTGACTCAAGCCCAATTCTTACCCCAATACAGGAACCAAGGGCTTAATGGCAGGAGCAGCAGACGATGAATTCATCAGCCAGTTCACCCCGATTCGATTTGCCTTCACCAACAAACTTAACCGAGACGATAAGCTCCTGCTGGTGTTCGATGCGCTAGCCTGCATTATTCATGATGGTTCGTGACGAAACCGCCAAGACGCCATGCGAGACGGGCACGCGGAGCCCTGAGAGACCGAGGCATACTTGAAACAGTATGTCGAGGTCACGAGGGGCGAGCCTGCCCGCCTGGCCGCGAAACAACCACGGCCAGGCTTGTCGCAGCAGCGTATCGGCGGTTGCAGTAGAAGCGTTCATGAATAATGCGGGCTAGATCTTCTCCCTCATACCCCATCGATTTTCCATCCGGTGCTTAACCCGCAGCCACATGCGCTTGCCGTCCCCCTAAAAATACAGTGAGCCGAACAGGTACAGCATGTTCCAATCGTTGCGTACTTGGCATCCAGTTGACGCGTCAGGTTCATAGTTCAGATCGACGTCCAGCCGGTTAAAGGCCGCTCCGACTGCAAAATGCTTGAAGAGTCGATATTCCAAACCCAAGTACAGCTCGGTCATGAATCCCTTAAACTGACTGAACTCAACATAAAACCAATCGAAGCGCGCCTGACCGACAAGACGTGGCGTAAAGTTATACTTCACCAGCAAACCGACGCTGGGCAGCGGCGCAAACAATTTGCCGTCTTCGGCTAATACCGTTTAAGGAGTACCAGTACAACTTGGGGATCCGGTACAGCTAAAATCCCCCGAGAAGCCGACTCTGATGTCGGCAATATACAGGCCGACACTTGCGGCCAGTTCCACCTTGTCATCGTGGTGAAACGAGTAGTTATAGAGGAACCGATACAGCCCAATATCAATATTGCTCGTCAGCTGAGATCCGAAACCATAGGTCGTATCCCCAATGGCAAAACTCTCGGTGAGTTCCGCGTACCCTTTTCGACTTACATCGTAGTAACTGAACCCAACGCTGTGTTTTGGGTTAAAGCGATAGAGCGAATCGATCCTCCATAAATTATCCTCACGTTGCGTCTTGAGCGTCCTGCTCAAGTCCACCGTGGCGCCAATGCCGGAGCTACCGTTGATGCCAAGGGTAGTGTCGGCATTGAACACATAGCCCCACCCACCGCGAATCATAAATCGATCGGGCAGACTTTCTCGAGATGTAGGCAGGCTTTCTTGGGATGTGGACTCTTCGGCTTCTGCCGGCTAAAATCCCGTCAATAGTAATCCTGCGGTCAAAAAGAGAAGAACGGTTAGAGAAAGGAAGCGACCCATACCGAAATAGTCTCTTCTCATTGCTACCTCCGATGCGGAAAAGAACCCCGCCAACACGATCTTGTATTGGAACGGACCTCTCGGCCACGCGGGCCGGAGAGTAATAGCATTGCAACATGGAGTCAATCGCTCAAGCAGGCCGACTTGTCATGCCGACTAATGCAACGGACGCCCACAACCTGTGAGCACCTGTCCCTGCCAGTGGATGACGACGCGCGAGCCAAACGACTCGCCGCTCATGCTGTCATGACAGAGTACAGCGGTGATTTCGATTTGCAGATCGCCGGCATCCCAACTGGTTCTTTTGCGGGTATTGTCACTGATTGGTTGGGGCAACGGCCGTTCGATCCGATTCGCGCCATACTCGGTGATCAGCACAATGCGCGACATCTCCCGCATTTCCAGCACCCACGGCGGTTCGTTCCCGACAGCTCGAAAGTCCACGCCGTCGAGTTTGGCGTGCTCCCATATGGCGCGCGGGCGGTTGTTGCGACAGGTCAAGGTTTCCTTTCCTGGCTCGGACAGCCTGCCGTGCTCTCCCTCGATGACGAGCTGCACCTCGCCCTGTGCATAACGGAGTGGCGTCGCACCAGGAACAGCCGTGAGTTTCAAACTTCCGCCTTCACGAAATACCCACGCCTCATTCTCCGTGGCGCGCACGACATAGCTGGACTCGTCCGGGCACATGAAGACCCACGTGCGCGCGCCCGCCTTGTGATCAACACCCGCGTCGGCGGCAAGCAGGGT